>CAZRIB010000237.1:0-6609 GCA_964600035.1 uncultured Ardenticatenaceae bacterium
CGATTGACGATTGATGATTAACAATTGGCGAATGTTTTGTTATCCGCCCTGCATGTACTCGTACACGTAAACGTAACCCGAACGCCGTATACCGTTTTCCGACGAACTTACCAGAGGTGGCTGGCACGGATAACGGATTACTGAATACGGATGCTAACTAACCATTCGTTTTTAACTTGGCAAGATTGGTTCAATCTGCCAGATTGAACCAATCTGAAAACCGCTAACTTATTTACGAACGCTTACTAACTGTTACGACGGGTGCTGTAAATGCGTACATACCGGTTTGGTTCTTTGCCGTAGCTGTGGGAAACAAGGTTGGCTTGCCGTGCCAACTGGTGTTGGTAGCGGCGAATTGCTGCCCCAACTGGCGAAAGGTCTACGCTGGTTTGGCCGCTGTGTACCATATCAATGGCGCGTTTGGCCTCCAGCATGGCTTCGTCAAAAGGGTCAGAAGAAACCACCTCCAGGTTTAGGGCTTGGGCTAAAAAGCTTTCCATTTGGGTGACAGTGTTTGCCCGCAGTACATAGACTGGAATGCGGCGTGCTTCTGCATCGTGGATGAGCTGGCGGCGCTTGCGGTAGTAGCTTTTTAAGGTGAGCAGTACGGTGGCGTGGCGTAATTCATCCACAAAGGTGATGGCAACGCCGACGCGGCGGCTGGCTTGCAGCAGGCGGTTGCGGTTGATGCCATAGGCGAAGACGGCCATTTCTTTGCTTTGCTGGGCTTGTTCCAGTGTTGGGTTTTCAAGTTGGGGGTCTGTGTCGTCCAGACGGATACGGCCGTTTCGGGTACGGCCGTTGCCCTCATTACTGCCTTTTCCACCATCCACCTGCGCACGTCCCCGGTTACGACGGCCTTCCATGCTGTCCCGGCGGCCAGTTACCGCCGAAGAAGTCACCACCATGCGCTGCGTTTCTTTCAAAATCGAGCCATCTTCCTTCACCGCGCGGTACTCTACCTCAAACGGCTGACCGCGCAGCATCGAATCCACAGAAACAGTCACATCGCGATGCACCAAAAGCTGCTGACGGTCCTGGATTTCAATAAGCACATCAAAGGTCGGAGGCGAGCGACGTTCCAGCACCGTTTTTTGTGTTCCCCGGCGGCGTGCTTCTTCGTCTGAAAGCGTGACACTTTCAATGCCGCCAACCAAATCCGAGAGCGTGGGATTCAAGAGCAAATTTTCCAGTGTTTTGCCATGTGCTGTGCCAATAAGCTGTACCCCTCTTTCATTGATGGTGCGGGCGGCGGCAGCTTCTCGTTCCCGGCCAATTTCATCAATAATGATCACTTCCGGGTTATGGTTTTCCACCGCTTCAATCATGGTTTCGTGTTGGTGAGCGGGGCGGGGCACTTGCATGCGGCGGGCACGGCCTACAGCAGGGTGCGGAATATCGCCGTCGCCGCCAATTTCATTGGATGTGTCTACAATAACCACCCGTTTGCTTTCGGCCAGTACACGTGCCATTTCGCGCAGCATGGTGGTTTTGCCCACACCTGGGCGGCCAAGCAGCAGGATGCTGTGTCCTTCGGCTACAATGTCGGCAATGATGTCGATTGTGCCGTAAACGGCCCGGCCAATGCGTAAAGTTAGCCCCACAATCTGCCCGCGCCGGTTGCGGATGGCTGAGATGCGGTGCAGGGTGCGGGCAATGCCTGCCCGGTTGTCGTCGTCAAAGTCACCAATGGAGTTGACGACCATGTCAATTTCGTCCTGGTGGATTTCGTTGTTGTCTAGAACGACTTCGCCGTGAACGTAGCGGGCTGTGGGAACCCGTCCCAAGTCCATGACGATTTCTAAAAGTTGGTCTTCTTTGCCGATGGCTTCTAAACTTTGCCGAATGCGGATGGGTAAAATGGCTAAGAGTGCCTGTAAATCTTCTTTTGCTTGTTGTTCACTCATATCTGTTGATGGTTTGTGTCCTTTTTACTTATTTACTTTGTATCTTTGAACGATTGGGGCGCTGGGGGTGATGCCCTGAGCTTCCAGTACGGCCGTTAACTCCTGCGCCGGTTTTTGTGCCTGGTGAACGGTGCGCTTCACCAAAACCGCCTGACTGCCCCAGTAGGTAAAACCTGCTCGTTGTAACGGGTTTTGCAGCCAGCTTTGATAGCGGCGCACACAGCAGTAGATGGGGCGTGATGTTTTGTTGGTAATGATTTGTACTGCTTCTTGCATCATGACATCGGCCAGGGTTTCTGCATTGGGATGGATGAAAAAGCGCAGCCAGGTTGCTTCGGCGCCTATGTGAAAATGGGCGAATGCGGTCATTTCTTCCGACTCGCGCAGTACCCAGATTTCGCCATGCTTTAGGGGTGGTTCCGGTTCTACTAACTGCACCAGTCGGGGGACGGTGTTGGCGTACAGCAGTTGGATGTCCCAATCGTCGTTGGCTTGGCGCGGTTTGAGTATGCTTTGGGACGGCCGTTTCTCTTTTTGTTCGCCATCATACACCCAAATATCTTGCCGGGTATAAACCGCAAACCCAGCCCGACGCAATATAGGCAGTTCTTTGCCTGTTTCTGCCACTTCTGCTACCAGGCTGTGAATGCCGCGCCGGCCTACTTCCGTAACGGCCGTGTCCAATAACGACAGCCAAACATCCTCCAAAACAGGCGAATTCTGGCTGCCATTTTCTTGTTTTTTGCCATTGACAGCCCCTAAAAAAAGAATGTGGGCATGATGCTCACTGCCTTCAAGCTGAAGCTGGATAAACCCTGCCTTCTTATCGCCACTTGCCTTCCAGACAAAAGTGGGGAACTCGCCGCCAACCATGCTCAACAAAGCACTTCGCAGTGGGTGCAAGCCTGTAACAAGTGCAGATTCTGTGTGTAGGGGAGTGCCGTTTTCTGTTAAACGGCGCACCAATGGCATATCACGTAAATCAAAAGACCGTATCATTTGAAGTAGAGTGTAACAGTCTGGAAAGGGCAAAGCAAGCAAGGAACGGCCGTTTTTCACTGCCTCTTAGCAACCTCAAAACCACGTACCCATAACCATCAAACGTGCTATAATCAAAACGCATTGTGCGCCCAACCACCATAGGTGCGCCCTATTTACATTTACACAGGAGGAAGGTATTTATGTCAAGCTTGCTGCTTACCATCCGTGAAAGCGCCCGCTATCGCGGACGCAGCGGCCATTGGAGCTGGATAGCACACCGGCTTTCAGGATTGGCAATTCTCAGTTTCCTGGTTATTCATGTATGGGATACTGCCAATGCCAACTTTTGGCCTCAGGCTTACGCCTGGTCACTCGCTTTATTTAAGTACCCCTTGTTTGCCTTAGGCGAAATCGGGGTAATGGCCGCCGTGCTGTACCATGCCTTCAACGGCATCCGCATCACCATTTTGGATTTCAAGCCGGAATGGTGGATGTACCAAAAAAAGAGCGCAACAATTGTATGGGCACTCTTTTTCCTAATTTTTATCCCCATTGGCATTTACATGCTAAGCAGCGTTATTGGCCACTGCTCCGAGCTTTCTGCCGCAGGAGCAAGCTGTTGGACAATCCCCAGTTACGCTGATTTTGCCCAATTTGCAAACCCATAAATAAGGAGCCGAAGATATGACGACCGCTACAGGCCAGGTTACTGGCATTACCCGTCGTAAAGTCCAGGTGCAAAGCAACTTTGAACGGACGGCATTTATGTTTATGCGCATGTCGGGCATTGCTTTGCTCATTTTGGCCGTAGGCCACATGTTGATACAGCATGTGCTAAACACAACTGCTAATTTGACGTTGATGTTTGTGGCCGAACAGTGGAATAGTTGGGGGTGGAAAGCTTACGACTTTCTCCTGCTGTTGTTTGCAATTCCACATGGTGTAAATGGCTTACGCAATATTCTTGAAGATTATATTCATAATGAATCAACGATGCGTGTTATCAATATCGTTTTAGCAATTTTTGTGGTGGCCACTGTGATTTGGGCTGGCATTGCTATTACCACATTTGATGCATCCCGATTTATTAACTAGCTGGATTTGAAAGAGAGGCAATTCAGGATAAGTCATTATGGCTGACGTAAAAGTTCATCAATTTGATGCAGTGGTTGTTGGTGCTGGTGGTGCGGGTTTGATGGCCGCTTTGTATGCCAGTAAAAGCGCCAATGTCGCTGTTTTGTCCAAGCTGTATCCCACCCGATCCCATACTGGTGCGGCTCAAGGTGGTATTGGAGCTGCGCTGGGGAATTTGGAAGAAGATCGGTGGGAATGGCACGCTTATGATACGGTAAAAGGTTCTGACTATTTGGCTGACCAGGATGCGGTTGATGTGTTGTGCCAGGAAGCGATTGATACGGTGGTAGAGCTGGAGCATATGGGTCTGCCGTTTGATCGTTTGCCAAACGGCCGTATTTCCCAACGGCGCTTTGGCGGGCACACCAACAACGAGACTGGCCGCCCTGTATACCGGGCTTGCCACGCCGCAGACCGCACCGGTCACATGATTTTGCAAACACTGTACCAACAGTGTGTAAAAAACAACGTCAATTTCTTTGACGAATTTCACGTTGTTGACCTGATTCGTGTGGACAACACCGTGCGTGGCGTGGTGGCTGTGGAAATTGCTACCGGTGATTTTCACGTATTTCACAGTAAAGCCGTTATGTTTGCCACAGGTGGCTGGGGACGCTGCTGGGAAGTGACTTCCAACGCCCATTCCCTGACTGGTGACGGGGCGGCTATTTGTTTGCGCCGGGGCATTCCGCTGCAGGATATGGAATTTTTCCAGTTCCATCCCACCGGCATTTACCGTTTGGGTATTCTCATTACTGAGGGTGTGCGCGGAGAAGGCGGCGTTCTTCTTAACAGTGAAGGTGAACGCTTTATGGAGCGTTACGCCCCAACAATTAAAGACCTTGCCAGCCGTGATGTGGTAAGCCGGGCGATTTACCTGGAGGTAAAGGCCGGGCGTGGCATTAATGGCAAGAATTATGTGCATTTGGATATTACGCCGGAGACGGTGAACAAATATTTTGAAAAGGAAGGGGAAAGCAAGCGCATTGACCGGGAATATATTGAAGCAAAATTGCCGGATATTGCAGACTTTACCCGGACTTATTTGGGTGTTGACCCGGTGACAGAGCCAATGCCGGTACAGCCGACAGCGCATTATGCCATGGGTGGTATTCCAACTGATGTGGACGGCCGTGTTCGTCTTGATGCCCAAAATAATGTACTGCCCGGTTTATATGCCGCTGGTGAAGCAGCGTGTGTTTCTGTGCATGGGGCCAACCGGCTGGGTACAAACTCTCTGGTAGACCTGGTTGTCTTTGGCCGGCGTTCTGGCAAGCACATGGCTGATTATTGTCAGGATGCAGAGCTGCTGCCTTTGCCCGACGGTGCTGCCGATGAGGTGATTGCAGAGTTTGAACGGCTGCGTAATAGTACTGGTTCGTTTAGACAGGTGGACTTGCGGAAACGTATGCAGCATACGATGACTGAAAATGTGGGTGTGTTCCGTACAGAGGAACTGCTCAGCACGGCCGTTTCCGATTTGGCACAGCTTCGTGAAGATTACCGCACAGGCTTGCAAATTGACGACAAAGGAAAACAGTTTAACACCGACTTGCTGGAAGCGTGGGAATTGGGCTGCTTGCTGGAACTGGCAGAGGTAACGGCCGTGTCCGCATTGGCACGCAAGGAAAGCCGAGGCGGCCATGCCCGTGACGACTATCCCAAGCGCAATGATGAAGAGTGGCTCAAACACACCCTTTGCCACCGCGAAGGCGACGGGAAGTACCGGCTAGATTACAAGCCAGTCACCATTGTTCGCTACCAACCCAAGGAACGCGTTTACTAGGAGAAGGAGAAATCCCATGCAAGTAGAACTCCGTATTCGCCGGTTCAACCCGGAAAAAGATACCAAACCCTGGTGGGGTAACTACACCTTAACCGATGTGAACCCCAACGACTCCGTATTAGACCTGCTCCACCGCGTGAAATGGGAACAGGATGGCACGCTTGCTCTGCGCCGGTCATGTGCTCATGGCGTTTGTGGTTCAGATGCCATGCGCATTAATGGTGCAAATGCATTGGCCTGTAAAACGCTGGTTGCTCGCGTGGTCAGTGGTGACAGCGGCAAAATTCAGATTGAACCGATTTTGGGGCTGCCCGTTTTGAAGGATTTGATTGTCGATATGGAACCCTTCATGGAGCATTACCGGTCGGTGAAGCCTTACTTTATTACTGACAAGCCAGTGCCGGAAGACGGCCGTGAACGCCTGCAATCCATTGAAGACCGGGCACGCTTTGACGACACAACCAAATGTATTTTATGTGCCGCCTGCACCACATCCTGCCCCAGCTTCTGGGCAAATGGCAAATACATTGGCCCGGCAGCCATTGTTCAGGCACATCGCTTTATCTTTGACAGCCGTGATGAAGGTTATAACGAACGGTTGAGCATTGTAGGCGACACGTTTGGCGTGTGGCGCTGCCGTACCAACTTTAACTGCACCAATGCCTGCCCGCGTGAAATTGAAATCACCAAAGCCATCGCAGAAGTGAAGATGGCCCTGACAACAGGCGAAATTTAAGCGAAAGCTGGTTGCTTTAATAAAAAGAGCCTGCGCTGTAAAGCCAGGCTCTTTTTTGTTGGGTG
>CAZRIB010000238.1:0-1060 GCA_964600035.1 uncultured Ardenticatenaceae bacterium
ACTTAGAAGAGCTGCCGGACCAAAAATGTGATGAAAAGCAAATCTCAAGGTAAACCGGAAAGCCCCTGGCTGGTGGCGCGACGCTGTTTGGCGATTCTCAACCGTTTAATGCAGGGACCCGTAAAAAAGGGGGCGTTGTTTGCGGCCGTTTATGCTGCCGAAGGGGCAGATGCGTATGGGGGACAAAGTGGCAAGCAGCTGGACAAGCGGTTTGAAGAAGACAAAAAACGTCTGCGTGACAGGTTGGGTATTGTCGTGCGTTATGACAAAGGGGCAGGGGGGTATGTGATTGCGGATCGGGAACGGCCGTTACTCAACCTGCCTGACACTGCCATCCAAACCCTGGCTTATCTGGCTGGCACATTCCAGCCAGACAGTCCTCACGCGCCAGAAGTCCACCAACTGATCGACCAACTGGTAAGCTGGCTACCGCCAGAGCGGCAAAAATTGTACCGGCAGCAAATGGGGCTGCTGCCCACGCCGGAACTGCGCCTGCGCGACAAGGAAGAAATCCCGCAAGACGTTTGGGACAGGGTGCAAGAGGCGGTCACTGCCCGACAAGAGATTCAGTTTGACTACTACTCCAGCAGTCATGACGACCAGATTCCCCGCCAACATCACGTCCAGCCTTGGGAACTGCGCTTTACGGAGCGGGGGCATTACCAGCTGCACGGCTTTTGCATTTTTAATGATGGCCCTAACGGGGCATGGTATCCCAATCAATACTTCAACTACCGGTTAAGCCGGATGCGAGACGTGGAAATTTTGCCGCGTAAATTACCGGGGGTGCGGCCTGCGGGACGGCCGTATACCGCCATCTTTGAACTCTCCCCCGCCATTGCCCGTTTTGGCGTCAGCCAGCGCAGTGAACTGATTGGCGAGCCGATTGTTTTGGAGATGGATGAGGGCTGGGTGCGGGTAGAAGGCAAAACCCACGATGTCTTTCACCTGGCGCGGAACTTGTTGTATTACGGCCGTCACTGCCACGTCCTGGGTGGCCCGGAACTGCTGCGCGAGATGCGGGAACTGGTGGAGGGATTGTGGGACTATTATTTTCAGT
>CAZRIB010000238.1:1160-6576 GCA_964600035.1 uncultured Ardenticatenaceae bacterium
TTTTGCGAGCGGGCGAAAAACCCCCGCATTGGTGGGGGTGGGTGTGTGCTAAGATAACATTAACTCGCGTTTCTCCGGCCTTTTTTATAGCAGGAGGGCTAGACAAAATTCATGCTTCGTAATTCATAATTCATAATTTTCTATGGAGCTGTATATGGCAAAATTCGACCCCAATAACCTCAAATTTGGTCCGCGCATCAAGCGCAAAACCGTTTTGGCGGCATACATGGAACTTGTCGCCAACGGCAAAGGGCTGCTCAGCTATAAAAATGTGCGCCAGCACGGCGGCAAACGGGGCGAAAGCCTCTACACCCATGTACTGAACGGCATCATGCTGCTGGACGCGCTGCGGGAGCTGTTGGCTCTGACCGAACTGGAAACGCGACTTTTGTTTACCGTGTTCACCATGCACGACATCAACAAAGACCCGGACTTCTCCGGCAAGCGGTATTCCCAAATTGCCATTCCCGACAATTTTACCGAACTGGCGCAAAAGCTGAAGCTGGATGAATTTTTCCCGGATTATGCCGTCTATTTGTCGGAAATTACACAGATAGCGGCACAGCACGGCCGTCACTCTGGCGGCGTCAGTATCATGGCCCGGCCCAACAAGCTGCCCACTGAACATGTCGCAGAGCTGCTGGCCCTGATTCGGGCAGTAGATACGCTGGACTTGTCACATACGCTGGATGAGCGCAGTCACAAGGCGACGTTTCTTTCTGAACTGAACAGCATCATCCCAGACCGGCAGTATACCTTTTTCTTGCACCGACTGACGGAAAACCGGGGTTCGCTCTCTAACCTTATGCACGAAGCAATTGTGACTGTACTGAAAGGGCAGGGGGCTGTACCCCTTTTATATTATCCCGACGGGGTAGCGTATCTGGTACGGCAGGATGATGTGCCGGCAGTGGGTAAGATATTGAAGCGGAAAATGGCCAGGCAAACGGCCGTTTTCGTCAACGAACTTACTGGCCAGGAATTTAGCGGATTCATCAAGTCGGGTATTCAGGGAATCAAGGTAGACCCTAAATGCCTGGAACTGGGGCTGCCGTTTTCCAAATTGTGGAATGTCATGTACGGCCGTGTCCAGACCCGTTCCCTCAATCGAGATGACCTGCTGCCCAAAATCCAAAACCGCACCGAACGCACCTTTGAGAAAAACGCTGCCACCGACCCGGAGGCGGCCCAGGTTGTGCGCGCCCGCCTGGATAACCCGGAAACCTTACTGCCTGCCAGCGCCGACCGGCTGCGCGACGGCGAACTCATCCGCACCTACTACATTTTCCTCAACACCCACTTCAAGGATGACATTCCCGATGCCTGGGCACACATTTACGACCTGCTGGACATCCCCGCTGAAACGCGCAACTGGCTGGCCTTTTTCGATGCCCGTTGGGACCGCCCCTACGTGCTGATGACCGAACTGTCACTGGGACATGAAGCGATTAACGAGCGGATTGAAGAAGATGGGTCACAATGGGTGAACAGCCGGGAAACGGCCGATGACAAAGAACAACTATTTGCCGAATACCTTGACCGCTATGCCCTGTTTGGCTTGATGGGGCAGTTGCAGCCACCGGCCAACCGCCAATTTGGCGACCACTTGCAAGAATACGTGCAAAACCAGCACAAACAGTGCGTCCATTGCAGCGCCATCTTCCCCACTGACAAATGGATGACCAACGACGTGCGCTCTGACATTACGGTGCAGACATTTTCCAACCGGCTGCGCGGCGGCCCCGGCGAACCGAAGAAGTACATTTGCCGCCTGTGCCAGCTTCAATTTTTGGTAGAACGGCTCAACTATGAAGAAGTGCGCGGCGAAAAAACGATGTACCTGCACCTGTTTCCGTACAGCTTTCTGCCTGCCCCCTACCTGACGGCGCTGCGGGATGAAGTGGACGAGATTCGCCGGTCGGATACGGCCGTGCGCGCCCTGTGGTGCGACGCGCCAACTGCGTTAGTGGACGATGAAAAGGGCATTGATCCCCAATTTGCTACCCAGACCAAAAAAGGGAAGCCCCACCCCTACGGCCTTTACATGCCCCGCATCGCCCAAAACACCATCGGCAACCAGCTCATCTTCCCTTTCAACCCGGCCGGAGAAAATGACAGCCAGCGATTCCTCTTTGCACTTTGGTACGCTCTGGTGCTGCAAAAACATTTTGGCCTGCGCGTCATGCTCACCGAATCGCCGGTAGCCCCCTTTGTGCCGGAGGTAGATTTATATATTGACAATGTGGCGCTCTCCTGCCGGGGGCTGGTCGCGCGCAACGATTACCCCGCCTTTGCCGATTTGAACGATCCCAACGGCGACAAACCGTTGAACAACCTGTACCGACAGGCGCAAAAGCTGCACCAAATCGTCAACCGGCTGCGCACGACGAGTAAAAAAGATGAGATGCTGGCGCTGGTGCAGGCGATGGCTGACGGGCCGCTGCATCTGTATTACACGGCCGAAAAGCTGCTGGAAGCGCGTGTGCGCGGCGACCAAAAAGCGAGCAGCCCCGAATGGCTGGAAATTCGCCTTTCCCAGCAGATATTTCCCGATTTACAAGATTTAATTGAAGATAAAGGAGGTCATTTAATGGCGCAGTTAAGCGAAGCATTACAAAGCCTGGCCGAAATTGCCTGGCAGGGCGGTTTACGCGGCAAGAGCCTGAAGAAGAATTCACTGATGATGCCGCTGGATGAGATTTTCCAGAAGCTGAACCAGCGCAGCCGTGCGTTTGATGAGGGCGCACTCAAAGCGACGATTGCCGAAGATATTTTTGAATATCTGGAGCGCATCGCCGACGAGTATGCTCCTGGCCGCCGCAAGATGGAATCTGCCACGAATTTTGTGGATACATTTTTCAATGATGTTTTTCACGGGATTTACCAGGCCAATACCACTCGCCTGCTGGCCGATGAAAAGCTGCTCCGTTCGGCGTTCATGTTCTACATTCGCCAACAAATTCCACAAAAACAAAAAGAATCGTAACTCGTAATTCATAATTTCTCTCTGGAGGTTTCTCATGTCAATTCTCGATCAATACCAGACCCATTTCATGGACAGCTACAGCAATTACCCGCACGGCCGTTACGTCACCCTCATTGTGGCGCGGTGGATTGAAAGCGAAGCCATCTTCCGCACTGAGGGCAGCGGCGAGCCGTTGAGCAAAGAGTTTGTGCATCCCGGCCTGAACGGCGGCGAACCGATTCAGCGGGTGGTGATTAGCAAGCGCAAGCAAACGGCCGTTGAGCGGCGTACCGGCCGGGAACTGCTGCGGCGGTATGATTTGCTCTTTTCTACCAAAGACGGCATTTGCGCCCTGAACCGGAACAATCCCTGCGAAAAATGTATGGACTGCATGATTTACGGCTATGCGGCCGGCGGCGGCGGCGCCCAAAAAGCCCGCGTCATCACCGATGATGCCTTTTCTCTGCATCCGGCACACCAGATTTTGGGCACAAAACAGTTCAATGCCCTGTTTGACAACAGCACCATGCGCGACCCGGAAACAGGCAAACCGTCATCCAGCATTGGCACGGATGAGTACGTCAAGCCGGAAAGCGTCTTTTTGGACATGGAAACGCTGAAAGATTTGACCGTCGGCGAGTTCCAATATGTACTGGGCAATGTGCTGCGCAGCAGCCGCTACGGGGCGATTTCTTCCCGCATTGGCAAGGTGAATAACCAGCTTTTGGGTGTGGTTTTCAGCGACTGCGAGTTGTTTAGCAATCTGGAGCTGACGCAGGCGGTGTATGACATTTTGCGTGGCGAGAATGAAGAGATTGAGTTCCCCTTACCCAAGGAGGCGGTTCACAACGCGGTGCGCCAGGCGGCTGCCCGGTTGATGGAGCGTGTAGTGGGGCAGGTGACGCCGATGCCTGATGAGCAGGTGGCCGGGCTGGTGGCGGAAGTGACGGCGCTGTATGGGGAGGAAACGGCCGTTACCCAACTGCTGCAAACGACCAGCGGCATGTATGAAGGATGAAGGATGAATGATGAAGATTTATCGTTGTCGTCTGACGCTGCTGGAACCGACGTTTTTCAGCAGCCGGGAAGTGAGTAACTATTTCCAGACGGCGCCGCTGGTGGGGAATTATGCGCTGGCCTATGCGCTGGGATTGTGCCAGTCGCCATACTTCAATGACGGCACAATCCACTACGCCCAACATCTGGCGGCGTTGAATGAGCGGGGTATTTACGTCACCCCGGCGACGTTGACCGGCGTTCCCCGCTTCACATTGGCCCAGTTTAATGCCCAGCCGGACGCTTATTGGTACGCGATGGGTGGTGGCGTCATTGTCACCCGACCAGATGATGGGTATGTGGTTGGTGCGGGGAAAACGTGGCGGGTTTCGCGCGGCGGCGGCAAGCTGCGCAAAATTGGCGCGGAGAATCGGCCGCAGCACGGCCGTATCCGTTTCCTCTCCATTGGCAACCAGGCAGTGTGCTATCTCCTCAGCCGCGAGCCGTACAAAGTGCCCACCTACATCCGCCTGGGTAAATTCATGAGCAAGGCGCGGGTAGAGGCGGAGGAAGTGGCCTACACGGAAACTGAGGCACAAAACGTAACCACCCCCTTCCTGCTCAACCCGGCCGACCTGTCGCCGGAGACGGAATTGGTGACGTTTGACCTGGTAAGTGTGCCGCCGACCCCGCTGGTGCAGAATGGGGTGATGAACGGCCGTTTTTACCGGTTATCTGATAAAATTTACCTGCCAATCGGGATGCGTTTCGGCATAGAATCGCTTAGCTAATGCAAGGATTACAGGAGAAACCTATGAACTTCAATTTTGGGCCGGTAGCTCGAACGAGTGCTGGGGGGCTTAATGACACAATAAATATCGCTTCACTTCCTTTGCATGTCATGCTAAATGCTTTAGTGGGATCTACATCCGCCGAGGAATTTATTGCATGGTTATGGCATGACTTATACAAGCCAGCTTTTTATTGGGTCAATACCGGCAAAAAAGATCGAAATGGCAATGATAAATTAAATTGGAATCATATTCCAGGGATTGGCGCATTTAGTAAAGCAGAACCAAACTTTGCTAAAAAAACCAATATCCGTGAAGGGTTAGTCTGCACTCACCACTTTCGCTGGAAAGATGCTTCTGGAAATTGGCTACCACGTTTATCATTGCTTGAGCCAGATTTTATCTCCGATCAAGGAGATCAAGTAAACCTTGGTGCTACGGTTAACTATATCCAATTGAGTATTGCTTCCGAACCTGCTTTGCCAACAGTGTTGGTTCGCTCAGTAATAGCCGATGCTTTCATTGAAACAGTCACGAAAAGTGTTGCCAATGCGCTACGTCAAGCATTCATCAACGATGATCGCGAACCCATCGAGCAAGTAAAGTTCGAGTTTGATACTGTCTTCCCACCCAACCTTTCATCTAATCCTGATGACAACGAAAT
>CAZRIB010000239.1:0-6524 GCA_964600035.1 uncultured Ardenticatenaceae bacterium
ACGGATACCATCTGACACCCTCAAAAAAATACCCAAAATATTACGCTTGATTTTTAGGCACTCTATACCATAAAATAAAATGTAACTATAGGTGTCCTTCCTTCTCGCACACATGTTACCGCAATGCATTCCGACACCCAAAAATTATCCCCCAAAAACCCAATAAGGAGGTGATGCTGCTGTTCATATATACCCCCTAATTATCCAGTGCTTTTAACCGCACAACACCCCTATTAACCGTCATAGAGCCTGCCCTTGGCGGCACGCTCACTCCAGGCAAACAAGCCATTAAGAAAAAAAGGAGCGTTTCATGAATCTAGGAGGATATGCAAACCGGATAGCCCATGTCGATCTGACAAAAGGCGAAATTGATGTACAGCCAATTCCAGAAGAATGGGCACGCAAATACATCGGTGCGCGCGGGTTGGGCGTTCGTTACATGCTGGAAGCGGGACCAGAAGTAGACCCGTTGTCGCCGGATAACTGGTTGTGCTTTATGAATGGGCCGCTAACCGGAACGGCCGCAAACATGAGCGGACGCATGGCAATTGTTACCAAATCCCCCCTTACCGGCACAGTCACCGATGCCCATCACGGCGGTTGGTCTGCTGCCCGGCTGCGTTGGGCAGGCTATGATGGCCTTATTTTCAAGGGCAAAGCAGAAAAACCCGTCTATCTTTACATCGATGAAGACACAATTGAGCTGCGGGATGCCTCTCATGTCTGGGGAAAAGGTGTTCATGAAACTGTACGCACATTCCGGGATGAATACGGCGAAAAAGATTTGACCGTCATTGCCATCGGCCCGGCGGGTGAAAATTTGGTCAAGTATGCTTGCTGGATAAATGAAGATGACAGAGCCAGTGGCCGGGGTGGAACCGGCTGTGTTGGCGGCAGCAAAAATTTGAAAGCTGTGGTCATCAAAGCCAAAAAGGCATTCCCCAAACCAGCCCGGGATGAAGATTGGAAGGAAGCACATTCGCGCGCGCTGGCCGTTATTATGGACGAGGCCAACATTACCAGCCCACGCAAGGGTGGTCTTTCTGTTTATGGCACGAATGTGTTGATGAATATCACCAGCACAATGGGCGCACTGCCTACGCTAAACGGCCGTGTCACCTCATTCGGCGACAAAGCAGAAAAGATAAGCGGCGAATACGTCAACGACCATATTCTTGTCAACAACCCCACCTGCCACGCCTGCCCCGTCGCCTGCAAGAAAGAGGTAGAAATCAAGGATGGTGAATTTGCCGGCCTGCGCATGGAAAGCCTGGAATATGAACCAGCCTGGTCACTTGGTGCAAACTGCGGCAACGACAATGTCGCCTCCGTTGCCAAAATGATTGACATGGCCAACGACTACGGCATGGATGCCATTGAAATTGGTGACGTGCTGGCTACCTACATTGAAGCCTCTGCCAAAGGGTACACCAACGGCGATGGCGGCCTGGCAGAAGGCGATTACATGGGCATGATTGCCACCATCCACAAAGTTGCCAAACGGGAAGGCATAGGCAATGTGCTGGCCGATGGTGTGGATGCCACCGCCAAGCACTTTGGCCATCCGGAAATTGCCATGAGCGTTAAAGGACAAGGCATTCCAGCTTACGATCCGCGCGGGTTGAAGGGAATGGGCATTGCTTACGCTACCAGCAACCGGGGCGCATGCCATCTGCGTGCTTACACGCCAGCCGCCGAGCTAAATATCATGCCATTCCAGTCACTGAGTGTTGACCCGCTGGAATGGAAAGGCAAAGGTGAACTGGTGAAGGTTTTCCAGGACATCCACGCCTTCTCTGACAGTATGGATTTGTGCAAATTTAGCGCGTTTGCAATGGGTGCGGATGAGTATGCCCAGCAATATTCGGCAATGGTTGGTGTGGACATTACAGCCGATGATGTGCTGAAGATTGGCGAGCGTATTTACAACCTGGAGCGGTATTACAACAATCTGGCCGGTTTGGGTGAAGGCAGTGATTATTTGCCCAAGCGGTTTACAGATGAACCGTCCACCATGCCCGGCTCTGAAGGGCATGTGTGCGAGCTGGACAAGATGCTGGAAGAGTATTACACGGCACGCGGTTGGAAGAATGGCGTTGTGCCAGAGGAGAAGCTGAAGGAGTTGGAGATTATTTAAGGGCTGACTGCCTTCGTAAGGTGAAGTTTGTTGGTTCTAAAAAAGGCACGGCCGTTTCTGGCTGTGCCTTTTTGTTTTGGGGATTGGAGATTAGAGATTGGGGATTAGAGATTGGGGATTAGAGATTGGAGATTGGGGATTGGAGATTGGAGATTGCACCAACCTACCATCCTGTCACCTTATCACCCCGTCACCCTGTCACCTTGCCAAACTACGCCCCGGCGCGCATGGTTTTTTTCTCCAGGTCGGGCATTAGTTTTTCAATTGCGGCCGTTTCTCCGGTAATTTCCATCATCACCTGACCAACACGCAGGGAGCCAATGGCGAAGGGTTCCATTTTGGCCAGGGTAATTTGCCACCCCTCGCCTTGAACACAGGTATCGCTAACGGCCGTTCCGCCCAACTCCTCCAAATATTCCCGCAAAAGCCACAGTGGAATGCCGCGAATCTGGCGCGATTCCCGGTATGTCCCTTCGGAACCGCCGCCAACGGCCGGAAAAACATTGAGCGTATCAGTGGGCTTGATTATTGTGTCCATGCCTTCTGGCAAAAAGGGTGCATCACGGCCGTTTACAAAAACGTGTACGTGCCGGTGCAAATTACCTTCCTCATCCAACAGTTCAGGGCGCAAAGGCGGATACTTTGTCACAATCATTTCCACAAAGTCGCGCACGGTCATCTCTGGAGGCAGTTCCAATTCAACCGTCTTTTGCCCCACTATAGGCCGCAACGTGGCAAAAAAGTTCACTTTCATGGGTATTTCCTTTTGCAAAAACCGAGTAGTGTTCTTATCTTACCACAGAACGACACAACCAGTCATCGCCACGCGCTCAGGAACCGCTTCCAGCTAAATTCGGCAGAGGACAGCAAGTTGCCAGACTGGAAGAATTTGGCGGCCAGGGTGATGGCGATATAGGTGGTTATGGTGACGCCGCCAAAGCTGACTAACACTTGCCAAAGGGGAACGGCCGTTACCGCCATGCGTGTCAACATTGCACTGGGCGCGCTCATCGGGAAAAAGCTCATTGCCATCACAATGGGGTTGTTTGGCTCCTGGGCAAACATCGACCCAAACAGCAAAGTTGGCATCAAGGGAATCACCAGCAGCCAAGTCATCTGCCCACCTTCACGGGCGTTTCTGGCGATGGCACCAGCCGCCGCCATGAGGGAGGCAAACATCATATAGCCCATTACCAAAAACAGCACAGCCCAAACCATAAACCCCGGTGGGAAGGAAAAACCGCCCAGGTCCAGGAATGGCACTCCTCTATCCAAAATTAATGTCCCCCCGCCTACCCAAATGGTTATTTGGACCAGTAAAATGCCGGTCATTGCCAATATTTTGCCAACCATCAGCTGCTTTGGCGGCAAACTTAGCAGCAGCACTTCTACTGTGCGGTTTTCTTTTTCGGCAACGACGCTGCGCAGCATGTAGCTGCTGCCCATTAATAGTAAAAAGTAAAAAATGTATGGCAGCAGGGATGAGACGAGTATGGCTGCGCCTTCGTTGCCGGTTTCGGGAACGGCCGTTTCCGGTCTCACCGCATGATTCGTCACCAACGGCTCCGGCAAAGGATTCACCAACAAACGCATCAGCGACGCATCTTCCAACAAGTTGTAATACAACACATATTGCAGCGCCCACGCATTATTGCCAAAGGCAACCCCCATTTGGGAACTATTAGGATTAAACTGAAAATTCGCATCATAAACTCTGACATCACCCGTCGTCACATAATCTTCAGGAATCACCACCACCTGAATCACTTCATCCGCACGCAAGCGAGACAAAGCCTCTTCTTTATCTGCAAATCGCTCAAAAAGGGACTGCACATCTGCCGGAATTTCCTGAATCAGCCCAGACTCATCAACCAGGGCAATTGTTGTGGGCGCATCCTCTTCAGAAGGAGTCGCTTCTTCTTCAGCATCATTGCCAATGGCAACAGCTAAATCGTCATCCTGAACGAGTGCATATCCCTGCACGCCTACAAAAAACAACGGCATCAAGAAAGTCACCAGCCAAAACCCACGTTGGCGCAAAATGACACCAATATCATGGCGCATAACCAACAAGATATTTCTCATCATCAGCATATCCTCTCAACTTTCTCGCAAAGCTGCCCAAACCGACCGGATAGAAAGCGGCTGTCCATACCGCAAAAACCCTGCCCGGAAAATACGGGAAGCCACCCAAATCATCAACACATCTGTCAGAACCAAAATCCCCCAACTAACCCCTAACTGCCAAAGCGGAATAGCCGTCACCGACCAGCGCAGTGAAATTGTCAAAAATGCCGTCGTAGGGAAAAAGGTCATCGCCAGCAAAATGGGATGAGATGGGTTTTGAAACAGCAGCGGAGAAAGCATTACCGGGATAATAAACAAAAAGTTTAATAACCCTGCAATTTGCTGCCCTTGATAAAGCTCTGTGATGGCGCTGCCAATGGCAACCATAATGGCCGAAATGAGCGCGTATGCCGGGAAAAAGAAAAGCATCATTAAACCCAGATAGCCCCAGGGAATCTGAAAATTTTGCAGCCAAACGACTTGAGACCGGGCAATGGCAATGCCGACCACGACCGCGCCAACGTAAATGGCTAACTGCGACAACGCGGCACCAAGCAGGCCTACTGCCTTCCCCCCTATCAAATGCAGGGGCTTCATGGAAGTCAGCATCAACTCGATGGTGCGGTTTTCTTTTTCATCGGCCACAACTTGCAGCATGTAGCCGGAGGCAAACATGGTTGAAATGAAGAAGAAGAATGTGGCCGCAAATGGGAAAATGAAGGTTAATGGGGAACTGGTGTCAAAGACACGGCCGTTTACCACATCCTCCACCTTCACTTTCATGCCATCAAGCAGCCGGCTGCGCACATCCGGCGGGTAAGAAGCAGCCAAATTAGCCCTTACCAGCGTTTCAAAATCACGTTTCACGCTATTTCTTGGAGGGTCAGAAAGATAATACAAATCACTGGCCTGAGACACCAAATAATCCGCAGGCAAAACATAATACGCCTGAATTTCTTCCGCCAGAAGCGCCTCATTCGCCGCCGTCTCGCTGTCAAATGCCACAATGTCAATATCGATGCTCAAATCATCAAACTTTTCGAGCATCGCACTATCCATAATGCCAGCGTGGTCTACATAGCCAAGCGGCAAATTATTCTCTTGCATATTAGCGACCACCACAGCCAACACAGAGATGAGCACCATTCCCAAAGGCACAGCCAGCGTCGTTAAAATGAAAGCCCGTCTCAGAACAACTCTTTTGTATTCATGCCAGGCTACCAGCCACACGTTACGCATCGGCAACCTCCATAACATCTGGCTCCATTTCCGGTACATGACCGCTGACAACATTTACAAAAATGTCGTCCAGAGATGGTTCTGCCAGTTCAAAACGAGTAAGCCGCACCCCTTCCCTTGCCATAAGCGCAGCAAGCACATCTTGCGGGTCTGTGCCTACTTCCAGCGACAGTTGGACGGTGCTGTTGTGACGGCGGGTTTCCAGCACACCGGGCAGGTTTTCAAAGTCGCCTTGCCCTTCCAGCAGGATAGCGTTTCCGGCAAAGTTGCGTTTAATTTCGGAGACACGGCCGTACAGCACAGACCGCCCCTTGTTGATCAACGCAATCCGCGTACACAACGCCTCCACCTGATGCATTTGATGCGTAGACATGATGATACTTTTCCCCGCCTCTTGCTGCTCCTCAAAAATCTGCTTCACAAGGCGGGTGTTCACCGGGTCCAGACCAGAAAACGGTTCATCAATCACAATTAAATCCGGTTCATGCAGCAGCGTGGCAATAATCTGCGCCTTTTGCTGCATACCCTTACTCAATGCTTCCACTTTTTTATGGCGATGTTCCGCCAAATCCAGCCTTTCCAGCCAAATATCCAGCCGCTGCCGGGCACTTTTCTCATCCAATCCCTTCAGCATAGCCAAATAAATCAAGGTCGCTTCCAGCTTTTGGTCTTTGTAAAGGCCACGTTCCTCCGGCAAATAACCAATGCGCCGCTTTTTTTCCATTGTCAACGGGCCGCCAAAAACCGAAATCTCACCTGAATCCGGTTTGAATATGTCCATCATCATGCGAATTGTTGTGGTTTTTCCGGCCCCATTGGGACCAAGCAGTCCAAAAATTTCACCCGGTTCAATGGCAAAGGAAACATCTGCCACAGCCTGTACCCGACCAAAACGTTTGGCCAAGTGAGATACTTCAACTGTATACATTCACTGCTCCTTGACTTAATAATGATTGATGATTAAAGAGTATGGTGATTGGGGGTAATGTTGGTAATTGGTTGTTGGCTGTTGTTTGTTAGCCTCGTTGCTGCACTCACTTACTGGCCTTTCCTGCAATGACAACCACATATTCCCCACGTG
>CAZRIB010000240.1:0-6503 GCA_964600035.1 uncultured Ardenticatenaceae bacterium
ATGACCCGTCGCCTGCTGCTCAGGTACGCGCTTCTGTCACCTACAACATGATTGTAGAAGGGGTATTGGCTGAAACTGGCTACCATGCCTATTTTTCGGTGCTGGAATCCCACCAAATTTTACCTGGCGCTCAGAATGCCATCCGTTTGCTAAAGCAAGATGAATCGCGCCACATTGCCTATGGCATTTACCTGATTTCGCGGCTGGTGGCTGAACATGGCGACCTTTGGCCTGTGGTTGAGGACACAATGAATGAGCTGCTGATGCCAGCATTGGGTGTTGTGGGCGATGCGTTTGCTTGTTATGACCCGATGCCCTTTGATTTGGATGAGTCGGTTTTTGTGGACTTTGCCATGAGCCAGTTTCAAAAGCGGTTTGCCCGGCTGGAAAAGGCACGTGGGGCTTCTCTGGATGAGATAACGGCCGTTACCAATCGAATCATTGATGAGAATGACGGCTAAGCCATAAGCGGTTAACGGCCGTTCCCCAGCCGCCTTTGCACCCACCAACGAAAAATATTCAAGGGATGGACAAACCAGCGATGCCAAAAGAGAGAACGGCCGTTTGCCACCCCATAATACAACCGCAGCGTAAACGGAGACGGCATAAACGTCTGGCGCAAAATATAGCGCCAGCTCTTCCCCGCCCACTCACCACGAGGAATAGGCGGCCAATCGGCCAAAGGCTGGTCATAACCGGCTGGCGGCGGCACAACTGGCACACGCGCTTTTTCCAGCAAATGGGGTGAAAGTGGATGGACGGCATGAAACAGGGACAAAGCCGCCCAAACGGCCGTATCCTGCCTCCGCAGCAGCTCCCAGTCAACTGCATCAGCAAATGTTTCAGCCACTGCCATCATATCCACCAGCCGAATCAGGCGCATCGGTTCGCCAATCATGTGGTTATACAAATGGCGCAGCATCACCACTGGCGACAACGTGCGCGCCGTCAGGCCATGCAGCGGCACAGCCAACTGCTCACCCGTCAGCGCCTCAAATGACATTGGTCGCCCGGAAACCAGCGTCCCCCCCACCCAGCGATGCAGTTCCACACTAACCAGCAGTTGGTTATGCTCTTTAGCCAAAACCGGCAAATGGCGATGTTCCTCCGGCATTTTTGCGCCCACTGCAATCTGGCGAAAACCGTGTTGGCACAGCAGGGCAAACGCCTCCTCCGCCTGCGCCGGATGAACGAGCAAATCCAGGTCGCCCATAGGCCGCAATGCCAGCTCTGGATAAACCAATGGCGCTAACGCCGCCCCTTTGAGCAGCCAGACAGAAATGCCAGCCTCCTCCAGCCACTGCACAATCTCAGCCAGCAGAGCAAACCGGGTCTCGTTGGCCTGCTTGTGGCGCAGGTATAGCCCTTGCAAGGCTAACCGGGCAGGAGAAGGCACGGCCGTATCCAACTGCCGCAAATGGTGGTAAACCAATGGCGCCATACGCTGCCGCTCTGCCAGTTCCACAAAAGCATCCCATTGTGTAAACACGGGCACGGCTTGTTGAATGGCTGCCTGGGCGGCGGGGGAAAGCTGCAAATGGGCAAACCGGGTCAAAAGCTGGTATGGCGTGGTCATTTGGATGGTCATAAGGATTGGACTGTTTTTTCCAGCCAGGCAGCGGCGGTATCGACATTGCCATACACCAACTGCCAGCCGGTTAGCTGGCGGGCAAATTGGGAAACGGCCGTTAAGCCATGTCCGGCCACATTTTTGGCATTTACCAAATGCTGCATCAAGCCAAACGCCAGCTCTCCCGCCGAAAGCGGCCGTGCCGAAAAGCCAGCCCCTGCTTCAAAGCGGGGAAAAATAACCAGCCGCACATCATCTACCTGTGACCGCACCCGCCCCTGCCCCAACCATTCAGGCCGCAGCCAGACTGTGCCATCATCCAGTGCGGCTTCTTCTGGCAGCAAGCCGCCGGGCAGGGCGTTTTGCCAGATAAATGCGGAACCCTGACGCAAAATAACGGGGCGGGGAAAACCGATGATTCCTTGTTTGCCAGAGTGATGAAGGGGCACGGCCGTTACCTCATCCGACAAATAATCAAAATGAGCCGTCAACAAACGGGCAGTAAATGTCGATTTGCCCTGCCCGCTTTGGCCGCACAACATAACCCCGTGCCCCTGCCGGGCAATGCTGCCGGCGTGAAAAACCAGGCCGTCTTCATAATGGGTGATGAGGGCTTCCAGCATGTGGTGCATGAAATGGGGAAAAATGGTTTGCCACCGGCCTGTAAGTATGGGCTGGTCGTTTTGGCAAAGTTGAATGGTGGTGGGCGTAACGGCCGTTAACGTAAATACGGCAGTTGGCTGCTGCTCGCCGTCTGCACCAAAGCAGTGGCCTAAAAAGTGGTGAATGAGCTGCCCGCATTGGGCATGGTCGCTTTTTACAAGAACAGATTGGGAGCCAAAGTGGATGGTTTGCTGGAAAACGGCCGTACTCATATCAAAGACAATGCACCATGATCCACAAACGCCTGAACAATCTCCGCCACATCAGCCCGCAGCCCAGCGCCGCCATCGGGAAAAGCCGCCGCCAGCAGCGCCGCCAGCTCATCGACAGTGCGTGTGCCATCACACAACTGCCAGACCAATGCCCCGGTTTTGTTGGTGCGTAAAATTTTCTGGCTCAAGGGGTGGAACAGCAGTAATTCGCCGTCTAATTCTTCAATGGTGAAGCCGGAAACGGGTTTCGGCCGTTTATCAAAAAGCGACATATCCCCTCTGGGAAAAATTGATACTTCGTAGCTGTAAAGGTCGCTGGAAAATTAGAGATTCGCGATTGGCAGGTGGCAAGTGGCAGGTTTCAGAGTTGCCCCCTGCCACCCTGTAACAACTGCCTTTTTATTACAATGGGGGTGTAATGGCTCCTGTTTTCGTTGTCACAATGATCGTCCCATCGGACAAAAACGCAACATCACACACATAGGTTGAATTGGCCGTGTTACTGGAACCATCCATCGAATACATCGAAGTTAACTGGCGGGTAATATTCAACTGCATCGTCGCCGGGTCTGCCACAGTGCCAGTAAACACCTGGAATGTTACATTTTCCGGCAAAATGCCTGTTGGTGCATTTGCCCCCTGATCGGCAAACCCGCGCCAGAGGCCAAACACCTTAAACGTCTGGGATGCAGGCGCATTGGTGGTCAATGTCGTTTCTTCTCGTGGTGGGTTGTCAGACCAGGTTGTGTATGTGCCTGTTGCCCCATCTAAGGCTGGATGGACACGTGTCCCATCTGGTTCTTCCAGAATCAAATCAACATCATTGTTGCCGTCTGTCCAAAAAGCTTTTACTACAAAGCTGTTGGGCGGCTGAGGTGTGGGTGTGGTTTGGGCATGTGCCGGCAGCACACCCGCATCCAGTACAGGCTTTACCCATTTATTGGGCAAATTTGTTAATGTAGCCGCTCCGGTAACGGCCGCAATAACTTTTAACGCATCTCTTCGAGAAAGTTGCTGACGATTTTGCTTTTCACTCATTTTATTTGCCTCCTGATTTGGGTAAGCAGCACATACCCCACCCCTTGATGATTTCCGGGCTTTACCATGCAGGTCATTCCCGGGACTTTAGTACGGGATGATACCCGACAACGCTTAGATAAACCACAAAAAGAATTCTGATGGAAAATTCGCCATTTCTTTGCGGTTTACTCTTGCTGTTCGGCGCTGCCAATTACCAATTACATCGTACTCGGTTATAATTTGTTCGCTTTTTCGTGATCTGTGCAGCCCATTTTAATTTTTTTAATCTCAGCAGATCCAAATTTTCGCCACGCATAAGTCTGCTGAAAAAGCAGCCATTTTCAGTGAAGTCATCTGTGCCCAAATGCAAGTGGCAGGTAGCAAACGCAGTTTCGTAATTTGTAATTTGTAATTCGTAATTTTCAAAGGAGTCTGGCCTTCATGACAACCACGAACGCGCTTGAAAAAAACAAAACGCTGGTTCATAAATTTTTTCTTGCTTATCAGTCCGGTCAATTTGACCAGATTGTGGCGCCAATGTGTCTGTTTCACAGTACCTTGCAGCCCGAAACGGCCGTCTTCAGTCAGGCAGCCGCACAATGGCGTGCTGCATTTGCCAACGGCCGTTTCCAGTTAAACACCCTCATTGCAGAAGAAAATAAAGTCGCCGCCCATTGGCACTTTACCGGCACACACCAAGGCAGTTGGCCGCAAGCCACCACATCCGGACAGCGCGTTTCTTTGGCAGGAATAACCATTTTTGAAGTGAGCAGCCAGCACATTACGGCCGTTACCGAAATTGCCGACAGGCTGACGCTCTGGGAACAACTCGGCCTGCTTCCTGCAAACCCACACATACCCGCCACACAAGAAATTACCCCGCCCCACTATCTGGAAGAATCACTGCGTGCCAAAAATGGCGGGTTTGCCTTCAACATCCAAAATCCGCTTGATGACTGCACGCTCATTGGCATCCCCAGCTTTCGTGTGGACAACGAAGCCATCTCCAACGACAAAATCACCCTCATCACCATGAATGGCGGCATTCGCCCGGCAGCGGCCGTTTCTGCCAGCAGCCCGCTCCACATCCCAGCCAACACCACCCTGCGCCTGCAAGTCCACGCCCACAAATTAGCCACAGGCCCCCATACCCTCGAACTGGTGCTGGAACTCGCCGAATTGGCTGCCACAACAACCATCTCCTTTCAGGGCAACATTGAGTAATCTGACCAAACGAATTTTTTCTTTACGTCAACAAAACCATTGACATCCTCAGACAACCATGCTTATATTGTTTTTGAACTCAATCAACAATACGCCCTCAGTTGTACCTTAAAACGCCATATATCCCGGACGACACCCATATGGGGCTGTGGTAATAAGCGCTCCTGGATTTCCTCTAGTGAGCCAGCTCGCTGCCGACGAGTGCAGCACCCGGTCGGCGCCAACAACTGTCATTGGCCACCACGAAATTCGCTTACATAAACCCGCCCAACCCACAGCCTACACCAAACATAGGGGTTCCTCCTCCGGGATTTCCCTTAAACAAAAATGCCCGATCCAGCCAGATCGGGCATTTTCTTTGGCTCACCCACCTTGAGGTGGTCCGCTTGACGGCGGTGTAAAAATAGGAGGTGTGTTTAGGGAATAATTCGATAAGTTGTGGTGACTTCTGCACCGGAACGCTGCAACATAATGCTTGCAGAACAATATTTTGTCTTGGACAGTTTGATGGCATCTTCCACTGCTTTGGGGGAAACATCCCCGGACACAACATATTCAATCACCGCATGGGTGTACACCATCGGGTGTTCCTCGGCACGTGTCCCTTTGATTTCTACCGTCACGCCTTTCACGGGTTGGCGTTTTTTCTGCAAAATAGACACCACATCTACGGCCGTACACCCAGCCACTCCCGCCAGAAAAAATTCCATCGGGCTGCCTTGTGCTTCACCGGCCGGGCTGCCCATTTCAAATGTGTAGCCAGACCCAAGCACGCCTTGAAACGCCAATCCTTCTCCTGTCCATACCGCTTTCGCCGATTTCATCTCTGCCATTGTTATTCAACCTTTGCCATCATTTGAATCAATTCTTCAATGATGAGCGCTGTGTCTTGCGCACCATCTGTGTCTAATAAGCATTCGCGGGCATAGGCTTGTAAAAACAGGGTGCGGACACTGCGCACAGCTGACTGCACGGCCGTTAACTGCTGCGCAACGGCCGTACACTCCCTGTCTTCCTCAATCATACGCTGCACCCCGCGCACCTGCCCTTCAATACGGCGCAAACGTACCAACAAATCCTCTTTTGCTGCTGCGCTCTGTAAAGCCATCGTTTCCACGTCCTTCAATGAGCCACCGGCCCACTAACAACCGCCAGCTCAGGTAAACGGGCTGCTTGGCGGCGGCACAGACGCCGCTGCTGCGCGGGAACTGCCGCCCCCCACCGCCACTGCCGACGAAAACCGTCGCCGTGTTTGCTTGCTGGCACAAACCGGGCAGCTAACGGGCTGCCCCACTTCCGACATGCGTAATCGTTTATCAAATGGATGTCCACACTCTTCACAAAGAAATTCGTATGTTGGCATCTTTATTTCGCTCTCTTTTTCACAATATACTATAGGGGGGTATAGTATCAAAATTTTACAAATTGTCAAAAGAGCATCACTCTTGCAAAACCAACACTCCGTTAAGCAACTTTTTATGTAAGCGTTCAGCTGCCAGCAATTCGGCTTGTCAGCTTTTATTCAAGACAAGGAAATGCCCATTGGGCCAGCCAAACGCCATGAGAAGCGGCTGGCTAACCAGCTAAACGCTTACTTTTTCAACAATTTTCTGGTGGGGGCGTGGATGAGGGTGTCAGGGGAGAGGAAACGGGCCCAGTGTGGGTGCGATATCTTAATGCATGTTTTTATCCTGAACACGTTGATTAACAGCAATCAGTGCTTGAGTGAGGATATCTTCTAATATTTCGTCTCCTATAGAAGCTGGAGCATAAATAGTAATAATAGCTGTCAACCACTCAGCCGCCAAAGGGCA
>CAZRIB010000241.1:0-6497 GCA_964600035.1 uncultured Ardenticatenaceae bacterium
CTGCGATTACTGGCGCGAATACGGTCGGCCAGATTGTTGTTTGGCCAGGCGCCTCCCCGGATAACGCGAGTCAGGCCGGTTTCGGGTCCTGTTGGGTTGTTTGTGGGGCTTTTGCTGTAGTAACTTTCATCGTACCAGTCGGCCACCCATTCCCACATGCTGCCGGCCATGCCGTAGACGTTAAACGGGCTGGCTCCGTTGGGTAAGGCATCGACGGGTTTCAGGTTGTTGTAATCCGGGCTGTTGAAGACGGCTCTTGTTTCGTCTGGTGGTTCATTGCCCCAAGGGTAAATACGGCCGTCTGTGCCTCTGGCTGCGTATTCCCATTCTGCTTCTGTGGGCAAACGGCCGCCAACTGCCTGACAGTACGCGTTGGCTCCATACCAGCTCACATTATTAATGGGGTAATCGGCGAATCCTGCCAGGGGGGTGTATTGCAGTGAACCGTCCCCAAGGTCTTGTTCAATTAAGTAGCTGGTATAACCTGCCAATTCGCGTGGCCAGGCGCAGTCAAACTGTTCGCAGTTTTTCCTGTAGCCACCCATTCGGGTTAAAAATGCCGCGTATTGGGCAACGGTTACTTCGTATTGATCGATATAAAATGCATTTAAGGCGACGACGTGGCGCGGTTTTTCATCTGGCCCGGCAATGAAATCGTCGCTGCTGGCTCCCATGAGAAATGTGCCGGATGGAACGAGCACCATATTTGCGCCGTCGGCATTGCGGATTTTGGTGGTTGGTAGTTCGCTTGGGGTAGCGGTGGCTGTGGGTGTTGCGCTGGGGTGTGGCGTTGGTGATGGGGTTGGCGTTGGGGTTTCTGTGGGGGCGGGGGTGGCTGTTTCTGTGGGCACGGCCGTTTCCTGTACTGCTTCTGTTGGTGTAACAAAGATGATGGGCTGTTGGTTGTTGTCTGCAATTTGCGGGGAGTTTGATGTGGACGGCCGTAATCCTTGTGCCACAAAAACGCCAGCTCCTAAAATTGCCATCAAAACAACTGCTATGGCGGCCCCTCGCCAAATATACGGCATGAAGCGGGTGCGCCGTTTCAGGCGTTTTTGAAATGAGGTGGGTTGGAGTGTGTAGGTGTTTTTTGTGGGGTTGAGACCTAATTTTTTGCCAACGGCCGTTACATCCGCCACAGTCAGTTGGTGTAAATTGTAACTTTGTTGGTGCAGAAACAGGTGATAACACAACTTTTGCAGCTCTTGTGGGTGGCCGTTCGTTTGCTCAAACATAAACGTAACAACATCATTGACAACTGTTTGCACCGCGCCTTTGGCTATCAATTCTTTGACATCGCTTTTGGTTAAGGCGGTCAGCTCCTGCATAGGGTATTGATTAAGCGATTGAATAAGTTCTGTGGGGACGGCCGCCGCTGTATGGTTTAGCGCAAAAAGTGTAAAAATAGTGTCCGGTTTGCCTGTGGTGTTAACCAGCACATCAAAACTGTTTTCCGGCAGTACGCCCAGCGTGATTTGCCCTAGCATTACCTGTAGGTTGTCAAAAAGCAGCAGGAGGAAACGGCCGTTTAGCCACTCCACCAGCGCAGACAAAACCCAATTCTCATACACCTTCCCCGGCTCCCGGACAAACTCCGCCAGAGCAGGCACAGCCAGCGACGCCGAATCGCTGCTCAATTGACTTTGAATTTCAGCCCCTATCTTTGTAGCCGTAAAATGAAGGAAATCTGCCAGGCCATGCCCTGTCCAGTCGGCCAAATCAATGTATACTGTTTGTAATGTGGGATTCACCGCACCAGCCGCTATTTGTTTAAGCAAAGACGTTTTCCCCATTTTGGCACTGCCGCGAACGATTAACGGCGATTGGGTTTGTTCGTCGTAAATAGATTGCCGTACCCAGGCGATGACATCGCGACGGCCTACAAAGCTGCGGCCAACAACCGGTGTATTAGGTGTAAAAGGGTTTGAAGTTTGGTGTGTGTCTGCCATACCACATTAGATATTAATTTGGTTAGTAAGAATTGTTTCGCACAATAATGGTTTGACATGCAGAAGACGCGAAACAATTAGTCTATTCATTGTCTCTCACTTTGCGCCCATCTGCCAGATGATTTTTTTGAAAAGGTGTCTGTAGATGAAACGGCCGTTCATGGTGAGCCTTCTCGTCATCCTCGTTCTAGCCATTATCGCCCAATTTAGTCGAGAACTCACCGCTTCCCCCGCCCAAGCGGACATACCAGCTTCCTTCAAGGCCATTGGCCCGTCTGGTTTGGCTGCCAACTCCTCAACCTGGCAGCTCCTGGCCGATTATGGCTTGTATGCCCTTTATCGTATCCCGGCGCAGGCATGGGCGCAATTGCCACCTTCCCAAAAAGCATTGATGCAGCTTCAGCCGGAGCGCGACCAGATTGTTGTGGCCGGTGGTATCTTGAATGTATCTCAGGCTGCTAATCGCACTGCGAAATGGAAAGAAATTTCTGTACCGGGATTGTATTTGGTGCATTTTGTTGGCCCTGTTCAACAAGAATGGCTGGACAGTGTAACGGCCGTTGGCGGGGAGCCGGTGCATTATGTGGCCAGTAACAGCTATTTGGTTTGGGCTGAAGAAGGCAGCCACCTTTTCGGACTGCCTGCTTCGTTTCCATTTGTGGATGCCGTACTGGCCTATGATGCCAATGCCAAAGTGCCGCTTGCGTGGCAGCAGTCATTGGCTGGCGAAAAAGATGAAACGGCCGTTGTCGATGTCACCATTCAAATGCTGCGCCACCCCGGTCAGGATAAAACCGAGCAGTTTGTAAAAGGCGTGGCTTTGTCTGTTCTGGGAGATTGGGAGCCTGTTTTGCGTTATCAGAATATCAGAGTGGTTGTGCCGGTAACGGCCGTGTCTGCCATTTCCGCCCGTCCAGATGTAGTCTGGGTGGGGCCAACGCCCCAGGTAAAAATGATGGACGAGGTGCAAGCCCAGATTTTAACCGGGCAGTGGGCTGCCAGTGGTCAAAATTATGTGACACCCGGTTACATGAACTGGCTGGAGGCACATGGCTTTAGTGCAAACCCGTACGATTACCCGATTGTGGATATTACAGATGATGGCGTTGGCCTGGGCGGGACAGAAGCGGGCGACATGACACTTTCGGCCGTTTCCGGCCCCAATAATTTGGCATCTTCCCGGCTGGCTTATGTGGTGGACTGCACGGCCGCCCAAAATGGGGGCAGCATTGGCGGACACGGTCACTTGAATTTGAGCATCGCCGGTGGTATGGACGGCCGTCAAGGGCAGCCCTACCAGGATGAAGACGGTTTTCAGCGTGGGCTGGGGGTAAATCCATACGGCCGTTTTGCCAGCACCCGCATCTTCAGCCCCGCATACGACCTCTCGAACTGTGGCTTTCGCGAAAGTACCCTCATCCAAAAAAGCTATCAGCGTGGAGCCAAAATTAGCAGCAATTCATGGGGCTGCACTTCGTGTATTCAATGGTACGATACCCTTGCCCAAACTTACGATGCAGGCACCCGCGACGCAGACCCTGACCAGCCGGGGAATCAGGAGATGTTGTTTGTGTTTGCCGCCGGAAACATAGGGCCACAGCCGGGCACAATTACATCCCCAGGAACGGCAAAAAATGTCATGACGGTAGGCGCGTCTGAAAATTTAAGACCCGGCTGGACGGATGGCTGCTTTGTTGCCCCTTCACAGGCAGATAACATTCAGGACATTGCTGCATTTTCGGGGCGGGGGCCAGCGCCGGGCGGCCGGATTAAGCCGGAATTGGTAGCACCGGGCACGCATATTCAAGGCACGGCCAGTCCAAATCCCGGTTATGATGGCAGTCTGGTGTGTGATATGTATTACCCGCAGGGGCAGACCAGTTTTGCGGCCTCTTCAGGAACCAGCCATGCGACACCGGCCATTGCAGGCGCGGCCTCTTTGGCAACTTATTGGCTTAAAGAGGAATACGGCATGGTGGAACCAAGTCCGGCGTTGTTGAAAGGGTATTTACTGGCACATACACGCTTTTTAACTGGAGAAGGAACGCAGGAGGCGCTGCCGGGTTTTGCCCAAGGGTATGGTTTGCCTGATTTGTCTTTGGCTTTTGATGGAACGCCGCATTATCTGGTTGACCAAAGTATCGTTTTTGATGACAGCGGGGATAGTTGGTCTATTCGTATGCAGGCGGCGGAACCGGATAAACCTGTACGTGTCGTTCTGGTGTACACCGATCAGCCTGGTGTGTTGGGCAGTGCGCCGTTGGTGAATGATTTGGATTTGTCTGTGGAGGGGAAAACGGCCGTTTATCGGGGAAATTGGCTGGTTAATGGCGTGTCGGCAGATGGCGGGCAGCCAGACCGGTTAAACAATTACGAATTGGTGACCCTGCCTGCGGGCAGTGTGGATAAATTTGTGGTGACTGTGTCGGCGTTTAATGTGGCTGGAGATGGTGTGCCCAATGTGGGCGATATAACTGACCAGGATTTTGCATTGGTTTGTTACAACTGTATTACGGCTCCTGATTTTTCGGTGTCTGTTGTCAATCTGGAACCAGAATATTGCATTTCTACACTTAACCAGTTGGATTTGCAGTTGTCGGTAACTTCTGAGCTGTCTTATTCCGGGTTGGTGCAGTTGTCTGTGGCGGGAGATGTGGCTGGCCTGTCGACGAATTTGTCTGGGCCGTTTGTTGTTGCACCGGGGGATGCCTGGCTGCAAATCGGGAATTTGCAAAGTGGGCATTATCGGCTGTTGGTGGCAGGGGATGATGGGGAAGTGGTTCATGTCGCGCCTTTCTGGCTGTATTTGCGTTCCTGGGTGGCTGGCGCGCCGTTGATGAACACGGCCGTTTCCCGGAGCGGCCTGTTTGGGCAGACGGTGACGTTGCAATGGCAGCCTGTTGAAGAGGCCAGCCGGTATGTTGTTGAAATTGCAGAGGATGAGGGGTTTGTGCAGTTGGTGGAAACGGCCGTGACTGGTGCTGATTCTTACACAACTTCCACATTAGTGGCCGGAAAACAATATTATTGGCGGGTGCGTGGAGAAAATATCTGCGGTGCAGGCTCTTTTTCTTCTGCTCAGGGTTTTGAGATGCCTGCTGTTTACCAGTCGTTTTTGCCGCTTGTCATTGATTAATTTGGCTGGAGGAAACGTGCTGTTTCGTTTTTGATGGCCTGAAAGAGTTGTTGCAGAGAAACGGCCGTGTTTTTTAGAGTGGCAAAGTCCTTGCTGTTTACGGCCGTTTCAATTTTCTGGCAAGCTTGAGCCAGGGCTGGCATACCCAGAGTTGCCGCCATACTCCTTAACTGCTCGGCGGCTAATTTGACCGCCTGCCATTCATTTTTTTCAATACCAGCTTGAATTTTGGCAATCACTGTTTCAGCATCCATGTAAAAGCCCGGCAGCATATCGGCTAAAAAGGATTCTGCTGAGTCCCCCATTAATTTTTGCAACATTTCCAGATTAATCAGTGGTTCTTCGGGCACAAAAGATGTTTGTTTTGCCGGAAGTTCTTCTTCTGTTTGGGAGTTTGTGGGGGGAGTTTCCTGAACAGGTTTGCAGTTGTAAAGCGTTTCAATGAGGGCGTTGACCTGGATGGGTTTGCTCAGGTAAGCATCCATGCCCTGTGAAAGATAATATTCCCGATCCCCTTCTACGGCATGGGCAGTGAGGGCGACAATCGTTGGCCGTTTTTCTGGCTGGAATTGTTTGTGGATTTGGGCTGTGGCTTCCAATCCATCCATAACTGGCATTTGAATGTCCATGAGGACGACATCGTAATGATTGGCGTTTACTTTTTCCAGCCCCTCTTTGCCGTTGCTGGCTATGTCTGGCTGGTAGCCCAGGTTTTGCAGCAGTTTGGTGGCTACTTTTTGGTTGATGATGTTGTCTTCTACCAACAGGATTTTTAGGGGGTGTTTGGCGGCCATGTTGGCTTTGCTGGCGGCCCCGTTGGTTTTGGCTTTGGGTGCAGCAGGGGAAACGGCCGTTGCTTTCTGCCGCCTGTCTTCTTCCTGCTTCTTTAGTGTCAGTGCCCCAATGAGTACGTTATACACTTGTGCGGCCGTAACAGGAGATGTTAGCCGGGATGAAGATGAAAATTGTGCGCCGGTGTATGGGGCATCGTCATTTTCCAACAGCACCAACGGGATATGCTGTTTTTGTAAAGCCTCTTGAATTTGAGTTATGACAAAAGGTTCTTCACTGGCAATTAAGGTGCAATCTAAAATGGCTGCATCAAAAGAGTTGGGGCGCTTTAACCAGAAAAGCCCTTCTTGAATTGTGCCTGCAACATAGCTCTGCATGCCTGCTTTTCGTGTTTCTAAAGTGACCTGCCGCCTATCCTGGGTGTTGGGAGCAATGATGAGAACGCGTTTGCCACGTAAACTGGGCTGGGCATCGGCAAAGCGGTGGGGTGTTTCGGTTTGCGTTTTCTGCGCGGGGATGGAAATTGAAAATAGTGAGCCTTTTCCAACTTCGCTTTTAACGGTGATTTCTCCGCCCATGAGCCGGCACAGGTGGCTGCTAATAGCCAATCCTAAACCCAG
>CAZRIB010000242.1:0-2502 GCA_964600035.1 uncultured Ardenticatenaceae bacterium
GTCGTCATGGTAAGCTGCTGAAAATGGAACACGGCCGTTTCTGCAAACGACACCCCTATTAGCCCAACATTCCCGCCGGGTGGCGCTGCTTCTCCTGACCAGAGCAGTTCTTTGTTCAATCGAATACGCATTTGTGAACCGGTTACGTCTAACCAGATTTCGTTGGTGGCGTGACCGGTTTTTATGTGGGGCCAGGGCTGGAATGGCAGTAAATCGCTCTGGTTTTGGGCAACGGCCGTATACCCCAGTGGTGAAACGGTAACGGCCGTGTAGGCATCATCAGACCCAACCGCCACCCCATACGCCGAAAATTCATCCCCTTCTTGCCAATTGGCCGTCAGCATGATGGAGTACCCTCCTTCTGGTAAAGAGACGGGCAGCCATTGGATATTTGTACTGTGTGCTTCAGCCGTCAGGGTGCTGTTGAGTGTTTGGGTGTAAATGGGCTGGCCAATGGGCTTGGGGTCGAATATGCCCCGGTGAATGAGGATGATGATGAGGAGGAGGGTGGCGAAGGAAACGGCCGTAACCCGATACAGCCAAAGCCATTTATTATTTGCATCAAACATATCCCCAAGTCTACTTCTTTTCACAGGCCATCGCACCTTAAATGCACCGTGATCAAAAAAAGAGATTGAGAGATAAACAATCTCCCAATCTCTTAAATCCCCCTCAAACGAGAGTGAGGCGATTAAAAATTAGCGACTGAGCACACACAATGTAATGTCATGCTTTTCTGACCGGGTAATCAACCCTTGCAGATACCAATCATAAGCCGTCATGCGAACACCACGTCTTAATTGGTAGAAGGTTGGTGCTTCTTCCACAACCTGTGTCATCACATCATTAAATGTTGCACCGTTTGCCAATACCTGGCTGGCAACACCACTGTCACAATCACCAACCATCACCGTAGCCGACATATCCGAGAACGGGAAGGCATCAACATCATCAGCCACACCGTCATTGTCATCATCGCTGTCACAGGCATCGCCCATACCATCACCGTCGTAATCTGCCTGATCCGGGTTTGCAATTGCGGGGCAGTTGTCCACATCATCGTTAATGCCGTCGCCATCAGTATCTGGGTTTGGTATGCTGGCATTACCAAATTCAATGCCGTACCCGCCGCCTGAGATTGTGTCTACCAGTGTGTTGGTTGCGGTGGAAATAACTTCAGTGCTGTAACATCTTTGCACAGCCACGTAAACGTATTGTCCATCTGGTGTGACCGAAACCTCACGTGCCCAAGTGCCAGTGCCATCATTATTTGTACAAGTAAATGGAACAGTTGCAATCACGGTATTGTCTGATGTTTGAATAACAGAAAGGTCATTTGCCAGGAAATTAGAAACGTAGACAAAATTCCCGTCCAATGAAACATCAAGGTCAAATGGGCCGTCTCCTACTGGAATAGAAGCGATAACACTGTTGTCTGAGGTCTGAATAACGGAAACAGTGTCATTGTTCCAATTTGTTACATATGCAAAAGCGCCATCCGGTGAAATCGAGATGTTTGTTGGAAAATTGAAATCTGGTGAGGAGATTGTGGCAACCAACGAATTTGATGCCGTTGACAAAACAGAAACGGTATTGCCATATTCGTTAGCTACATAAGCGTATTGACCGTCTGGAGTTAATTCAATGCCAAAGGCATAGGCTGCTGCAGTAGGGATGGTGTTTACGACAGTGTTATCTGAAGTTTGAACAACGATCACATTGCCACTCCAGCGATCGGTTGCATAAAGGTGCTGTCCATCTGGTGCCATGGCAAGGTCAATTACCTGCACATCTGGCCATGCGCCTAACGGGATGCTGGTGACCAATGTTTGCGTGGCTGTGTCAAAGACATCAATTGATGACGTTCCATTGGCAGCGGCATAGAGGTATGCACCATCAGGCGATGTAGCCATGTAAAGAGCATTGTTAGATGCCAAGTACCCTTCAGGTGTTTTTGTGTCCATATCCACAACACTAATGCCACCAAGGCTCAGGTAAACAAGGTTTTGTGTGGTTTGGGCTTTTGCTGATGTTGCTGCCAGGCTAAGGCCAATGAGCAGCAGGATTGATACGATGAACAAAGAAAACAGTTTTCCCTTGTTTCTTTGTGCGGGTACGGGTTGAGATAAAGTTTGTAGTGTCATTTCACGTTCTCCTTACGTTGAAATTTAAATAAATACCTTCGATGGTTTTGAAGCTGAGTAAATCATTTGAAACGGGTGAATTACATTTGCTTGCCTCCTTATGGAATTGCATATGTCGATACTGCCTTTTCTTGCTGCCAACTGCGTTTTGATTACGACTGTCTGATATGGTACTCAAGTACCGCTTCCAAAGCGCTTCCAAAACGCTTCCAAACATCAGTGATGCTTGTTTTTCGGTTTTTGGCTGCGTTTTGACCGTTCTGCTAACCATGGTACTCAAGTACCGCTTCCAAAGCGCTTCCAAAACGCTTCCAAAAATTAGTGATGCTTGTTTTTCGGTTCCCGACTGCGTTTTGAC
>CAZRIB010000242.1:2602-6452 GCA_964600035.1 uncultured Ardenticatenaceae bacterium
CGCTTCCAAAGCGCTTCCAACTTTTTTGGATGGATGCGCCTTGGCTTTTGCCGGGTTTGTCTGCCTGTTTATTTGGCGGCTTTCTGTTACACTTTGCCCATGAGTGATGAGATTGAATTTCGCGTAGAGAGTGGAGTTGGTTGGCTGGTTGTAAACCGGCCAAAGGCGTGGAATGCGCTTGATTGGCGGGCACAAGAGCGGTTTGCTGAGGTGGTAACGGCCGTTTCCCAAAATCCGGCTGTTCGTGTGCTGGTCATTCGGGGCAGTGGGCACAAAGCCTTTGTGGCCGGGGGCGATTTGAAAGAGCTTAGCCAGCACCTTGATCCGGCATCAGGGGTGCGGCTGAACCGGGTGATGACGGCCGCTTTGCAGCAGCTAACCGAGCTGCCCATTCCGGTCATTGCGGCCATTAATGGCGATGCTTACGGCGGTGGCTGCGAAATTGTGACGGCCTGTGACATTCGCATTGCGGCGGCACATGCCCGTTTTTGTTTTGCGCAAGTTAAGCAGGCGCTGACAACGGGCTGGGGCGGTGCAGGGCGGCTCATTCCGTTGGTGGGGTTGGGGGCGGCGTTGGATTTATTGCTGACGGCGCGGGTGTTTGATGCGCAGGAGGCCAAGACGTTGGGGCTGGTGCAGCATGTTGTAGCCGGAGAGCAGTTGGATACGGCCGTTTTGAAAATGGCACAACATCTGGCAGCACTGCCACGGCAGGCATTGGCCGCCATGAAAGAGTTGGCTTATGCGGCCAGCCAGCAGTCGCGCACCGAAACCAATCAATTGGAGCGGGCATTGTTTACCCATTTGTGGCCGCAGGCAGACCATGTAGAGGCGGTTACTGCATTTTTGGAAAAACGGCCGCCTAATTTTGAATAAGATGATGTATGACCAGATTGCTTATTATTACGATTTAACGCACGCTGATTTGACAGAGGATATTGCGTGGGTTTTGGGGCTGGCGGCTGAAGCAAACGGCCGTATTCTGGAGCTTGGCTGCGGGTCGGGGCGGCTGCTGCTGCCGTTGGCGCAGGCTGGCTTTTCGGTGACAGGCGTGGACAACTCGCCGGCGATGCTGGCACGGGCTGCGGAGCGGCTGGCGGCGGCTGGCAAGGCTGTGCGGGAACGGGTTTCTCTTGTGGAGCAGGATGCTGCGCACTTGACTTTGCCGGGGAACGCTCGTTTTGCTCTGGCGTTGATTCCCTATAACACTGCAATGCATTTTGATACGGAGCAGTTGGTGGCTGTACTGCGGCAGGTGCGGGGGGTGATGGCGGAAAACGGCCGTTTAGCCATCGACGTGATTAACCCCGCCTACATTATTCAAACCCCAGATGAGTCTACTCTGGCACTAGACCGCGTGTTGGAAGATACCGAACGGGAAGAAACAGTTTTGCAGTTATCCAGCAACAGGCTGGACAGCGACACACAGACACTGCATATCACCTGGGTGTACGATGCATCACCCATTGGCGGCGGGGCTGTGCGGCGAACAGTTGCCCAGGCCAGTTACCATTACCGTTTTCCGCATCAATGGGAACTGCTGCTGCGAGAGGGAGGCTGGCAGTTGGAGGCCATTGCCGGGGGATATGAAGAGGAGCCATTTACCGAGGACAGCGAGCGGCTGCTGCTTTTTGCCAGACCAGGGAAATAACAGTCAGCAGCGTAATCCGTGTGTGCTGCCTCTAGTATCCGTATTCAGTAATCCGTATTCCGTAATCCGTGTGCTTTACCTCTGGTAACTTCGTCGGAAAACAATATACAGTCTTTGGGTTACGTGTGCTAATTTCTAAAACCCGTTGCTTTTTAGCTCAATTTTTATTCCCGGGTCGGGGTCGGCGGTGGCAAGCTTGAGCCGGACGAATGTCCAGGGTCCCCAATAGCCTATCCACAATGTGGTGAGTGTGTACCGCAAAAAGCGGGCGGGTAAGGCAATCATCAACGGGTCGGTGGGGAGGATGGCTTTGAGGCCGCCCCACAAGGCGACGGTGACGCCAATGCCCAATAAATAGCGGGCGGCACGCTGCCATATGGGGCCATCCACACGAAAACGCACCCGGCTGCCTTCCAATAATAAGCCAATGCCTAAACCGAAGAGAGAGGCAACGGCCGTTACCACACCTTCTACCCCTTCCAACTCCGCCTCCGGGATAAACCCCTGCCACGCTACCGACATATCCGGTTCCCCAATCAGCAGCCGAACAACCACGTAAATGAGCAAAAACGCAAAAGGCAGCAAAAATGCTATCCAAAAGCGGAAGCCCAAAATGCGGCGGGAAAAATCATCATGCCAATAATGCACCCAGACAAAGTAGCCAGCCAAAGATAAAACAGCTATCAAAATGCCTGCCACCACATCATGCACAAAATGAACACCCAAATAAATCCGGCTAAGCCCCATGGCGATAACCATAAACAACGCAGCCAGCCACACCCAACCTTTACGGAACCAGCTTGCCAGGAACAGGTAAAAGGCAGCCGCGGCCTCCGTGTGGCCGCTGGGAATGCCATAGCTGGATTCTGTACTTAAGCCAAGTGAGGGTTCTAACCAATAGGGACGAGGCCCACGAAATGAATGTTTGCCCAGGTAGTTAAATGCATTGGCAAAGAGGAAGGTATAGCCAAGATGCTTGCCTAATTTTTTGTCCAGGCACCAGTAAATGAGGGGAATAATTGCCAGATAAAACTCTTCCAGCCCTAACAGACTGATAAATTGAAAGAAGCCTTTAAGTTGGGGAAAAGTGGTTTGCAGCCAGCGGGTTGCTTCTAAGCCGAATGAGATGATGGTGTCCATGCGCCAGCTTCCTCCTGATAGGTACAGAAAATGGTAATGAATGATTAATCATAACCATTGGTTGGAAATTCGCAAAAAGTTTTTGTTGTGTTGAGATGTGGGAATGATGAGAGTCAGGCAAAATTGCGGAGGGGGTTGGTTTATAAACGGCCGTTTTTCCGTTAAACTACCACATAGACATAATCAAAAAAAATCATATTTACCTAAATCTTAGACTTTTCATTTAGAGTAAGCACATTAAATAAAACATGCATCGCGTTTGGCAAACAAAATAATCGACACACCAGCCAAACGCTAACAAAAACACTCGATGGAGGGAATCATGCCAGCAAGAATTCTTGTTGTTGAAGACGAAGATCGAATCCGCAGCTTTTTACAGCGCGGGTTAACCTATGAAGGATACCGCGTAGATGCGGCAGCAGACGGGCAAACAGGCTTAGACCTGGCCCGAGAAAATCCACCTGACCTTGTATTGCTAGACATTATGCTGCCCGGCATGGACGGCATTGAGGTTTGCAAGCGACTGAGGGCTGCATCTGATGTGCCCATCTTAATGCTAACAGCCAAAGAAACGATTGAAGACAGAGTGGCCGGATTAGATGCAGGCGCAGATGACTATTTGGTAAAACCGTTTGCCTTTGACGAGTTGATGGCACGGGTGCGGGCGCTGCTGCGCCGTGCACAGCCATCCAAGCCGCAAGTGTACCGTTTTGCCGATTTGGAACTGGACACCGGCACACGCCAGGGCAAGCGCGGCGATCAAGTATTTGACCTAACTGCCAAAGAGTATGAATTACTTGAGTTATTTATGCGCCATCCCCGCCAGGTTTTAACCCGTGACATGATTTTTGACCGGGTGTGGGATTATGACTTTGGCGGTGAAAGCAACATCATTGAAGTGTATGTGCGTTATTTGCGCCAGAAAACAGAAGCCGGTGGAAAATCTCGCCTTATCCACACGGTACGCGGTATTGGCTATGTGCTGCGTGAAGATGCTTAATTAAAAAGGAAAAGGGATTGGTTAGATCCAATCCCTTTTATGTAAATCCCTGTGTCTAT
>CAZRIB010000243.1:0-6406 GCA_964600035.1 uncultured Ardenticatenaceae bacterium
AATCTTGGAGATTGAACCAATCTAATCCCTCATTTCACATGTGACTGAGTACTAATTACATTGAGATAAAAAGCGGGAAAACTGACGACAATGAAAGTTATCCCAATGAGTGCGAGTTAAATCTACCACATGTCCTTATAAGAGACATCCGCATTAATATTGAGTTTTTTCTGGTGCTTATTGGGATAGATATAGGAAAAGGGTCACATCGAGGGGGAAGCGTCTTCGCAGGGGATTTCAAACAAATAACCTTTACCCCGAATTGTTCGCAAACAAACAGGTCTGGCAGGGTCTGCTTCAATATGCTCACGAATCCAGCGAATGTGTACATCTAGAGTACGTGTATCGCCCACGTATTCAGTATGCCAAACCTTTTGCATTAAGGTTTTTCTGGTAATTACTTCGTTTGGATGGCGCAAGAAAACTTCCAGCAACAAAGCCAGTTTAGGTGTCAATTTCACTTCGCCAGTACCATCCACATCAATCGTTTGTTTTTGTTTGTAAAAAACAGTCTTTCCAAACCGGATGATTTCACCAGCCAGTTCATTTGCTGGTAAAAGTGTTTTAACGCGGTTTAATAATTTGCGTGAGGTAAAAGGGTGTACTAAATAGGCATCTGCCTCAGCATGGGGGTTTTCGGAGCCACCAGCGCGGCAGTGAATTAATGAGGCTGTTTGGGCAATGATGTTCCGCAAACGACGACACGTGCGTGCACCACTTGAACGCATCATGGTGGCATCGTAGATAATAATGTCGGGGGAGATTTTTTGGGTTAATTGAAGTGCTTCTTTGCCGGAATGGGCAATGTGAACAAGGTATCCGGCTTTCTTTAATGCACCAGCTTGGGAGCTTGTACCAGCATTTTTAGCTTCAACCAACAATATTTTAGGCGGGCTGTTTTTCATGCGGTTTTCCACAAATGTATGCACGATACTGGCATTATAGGGGTTCTGTATTGTCGTGCAATATATTTTGGGTGAATTTTTAACATTAATTGCAAAGTTGTGTCAAATGTTTTTTTAGAATAATGTATTGCCATTTATAATCTCTATAAGGCGTTTTTCTTTTATAGACAACAAGCGTTTTTAATTGGTCACTTGTTTAAGTTAGGGAATTTATCATGTTTGATGTTGTTATAAAAAATGGCACGGCCGTTACGGCCGTTTCCACATTCCAGGCAGATATAGGCATTAACAACGGCAAAATCGCCGCCATTGGCTCCCATTTTAACGGCAAAGTCGTTATTGATGCCAGTAACAAATGGGTCATTCCCGGTGGTGTCGATATACACGTTCATTTGGAAATGCCAATTGGCCGTTTTACCTCAACCGATGACTTTTACACCGGCACCAAGGCGGCCGCATTTGGCGGCACAACAACCATCATAGACTTTGTGGAAACACAGGTCAATGAAACAATGACCGAAGCCATTGCCAGGCGTCGGGCAGCCGCCGACCCCAAAACAGTCATCGATTACGGCTTGCATATGACAATTGGCCCCGCCGATATTCCACGGCTGTACCAGTTGGAAGAGGCTTTTCAGGCCGGAGCGACGACGTTCAAGCTTTACATGGCTTATGGGCTGCGCCTGCGGGATGACAAGCTGTTCAAAGCGTTAACGGCCGTTCACCGGGTTAGCGGCCTGCCCGTCGTCCACGCAGAAAATTGGGACATCATCACCACACTCATCGAACAAAACCTGACTGCTGGCCGGACAACACCCCATTGGCATCCTCGCAGCCGCCCGGCAGAACTGGAAGCCGAAGCCGTTGGCCGCCTCATCGACATAGCCAGCTACATTGGCGTCCCTGTCCACATTTTCCACGTTTCCACCGGGCTGGCAGTAGAGCGAATCGCCGCCGCCAGAGCAAAAGGCAAACCGGTCACCGGCGAAACCTGCCCCCAATATCTCTACCTGACATGGGATGCCTACGATGCACCCGGCGTACAAGGCGCGCTTCCCGTCTGCTCCCCACCCATCCGCGCCAAACATGAGCAAGACGCGCTCTGGCAGGCACTGGCTTGCAACCATTTGCAAGTTGTCACGACCGACCACTGCCCCTTTACGGCCGAAGAAAAAGCAACCGGCCTCAACAATTACAGCCAGATTCCCGGCGGTGTCCCCTCTATTGAAATGCGGATGAGCGCCATTTATCAGGGTGTCATCAATGGACTGTTAACTCCGGCACAATGGGTTGCCATGTGTGCCACAACGCCTGCCCGCCTGGCTGGTTTGGCGCACAAAGGCCACATTGCCGTTGGTTATGACGCAGACCTTGTCATTTGGGACCCCCATAAACAAAAAACCATTACGCCTAACACGCTGCATGAAAAAGCAGGCTGGACACCTTATGACGGCTTGACGTTGACAGGGTGGCCTGAAGTAACGATGGTACGGGGCAGATTAGTTACCAAAGGGGATGAATTTGTGGGCGAAAAGGGTTACGGCCGTTACATCCACCGCACCGCAGCCAATCTCTGAAAGAAGCCTCGCCAATTCAAACCAACAGGTTAAAATGGTCGCATGATGAACCCATCCCCAGTTACCCCAAAAATTGCCAATTTATTTGTCACCTGCATGGTTGATGCCTTTTTCCCGGAAGCAGGCATGGCCACCGTAGACATTCTGGAAGCCCAGGGTTACACCGTTCGCTTTCCTGAAGCACAAACCTGCTGCGGACAGCCAGCCTTTAATGCCGGTTTTCATGATGAAGCCAGAAAAATGGCACGGCACAACATCAACGTACTCAGCCAGACGGAAGGTGTTATCATTCTGCCTTCCGGCTCCTGCACCGATATGATTGTCCACCATTGGCGCGAACTGTTTGCTCCCAATGACCCCATTCAGGCAAAAATTGCGCAAATTGCCGCACGCACGTATGAATTGACTCAATTTTTGGTAGATGTGCTGGGTGTGACGGATGTTGGCGCGGCAGGAAACGGCCGTGTTGCCTACCATCCCTCATGTCATGGCCTGCGTAACCTTGGGCTAACCTATCAGGCACAAACACTGCTGGCAAATGTGCGCGGCATTGAACTGGTAGACCTGCCGGAAGCCGAAAGCTGCTGCGGTTTTGGCGGTCTTTTCGCCGTCAAAATGAGCGACATCTCCGGGGCCATGCTGTCCCGAAAATTAGCCAATGTTGAAGCAAGCGGCGCGGACATTCTGGTAGGCGGCGATGTAAGCTGCCTGCTCCACATGGCCGGAGGGCTGCACAAGCAAGGCAAGCCCATTCAGGTAAAGCATATTGCCGAACTGTTACGGCCGTCGCCCACCGAAAGCAAAGAGTGATCATAAAAGAATAATGATTAATGAATTAAAAACAGGTGCGCCATGACTGCTCCCATCTCCTTTTATGAACGAGTAGAAGAAGCGCTGGCAGACAGCCAACTGCGAGAAGCGATGAGCAGCGGCCCCAAGCGGCTGGCCGACAACCGGCTGAAAGCCATTGCCGCCTACCCCCAAATGGCGTGGATGCGCAGCCGCGCCCGCCAGATCCGCGCCCACACCATTGCCCACCTTGACCAATATTTGAGCCAGTTTGCAGATGCCGTAGCCAGTTGGGGCGGGCATGTCCATTGGGCAAAAGATGGCGCAGAAGCCAACCAAATCATCCTCCAGCTTGCCCAGGCCAATGATGTGAAACGAGTCATCAAATCAAAGTCGATGGTGAGCGAGGAAACGGAAATTAATGAAGCTTTGGAGCAAGCTGGCATCGAAGTCATTGAAAGTGACTTGGGTGAATTTATTATTCAACTGGCGCATGAAAAGCCGTCGCACATCATTGGCCCGGCCATGCACAAAAAACGGCAGCAAGTGGGTGCGCTTTTTGCCAAAACGCTGGGTGTGCCTTTCACCGATGACCCGTTTGAGTTAAACAAAATTGCCCGGCGTTATCTGCGGCATCGCTTTTTAACGGCCGATTTGGGTATTTCCGGTGTTAATTTTGCCGTGGCAGAAAGCGGGTCGATGGCGTTGGTGATGAATGAAGGCAACGGCCGTTTCACCACAACCGCCCCACGCATTCACATTGCCATGATGGGCATGGAGCGCATTGTGCCTACCATGACAGATTTAGGCGTTATGCTCCAGGTGCTGGCCCGCAGCGCGACCGGCCAAAAATTATCCGTTTACACCAACATCCTTACCGGCCCCCGCCGCCCCGGCGAAGCAGACGGCCCGGAACAGTTTCATGTGGTCATTTTGGATAACGGCCGTTCACAACTGCTTGGTTCGGAATTGGCCGAAATTCTTTACTGCATTCGCTGTGGGGCTTGTGTCAACATCTGCCCGGTATACCGCGAAATTGGCGGCCATGCCTACGGCCACGTTTACACAGGCCCCATTGGCGCTGTGCTAACGCCTGGGCTGGAAGGGATTGCCCCCTGGAAAGAGCTGCCCCATGCCAGTACGCTGTGTGGGGCTTGTCAGGAGGTGTGTCCTGTTCACATTCAAATCCCATCTCTCTTACTCAAGCTGCGGGCAGCCAGCGCACGCCAAAATTTAGAACCCAACTGGATAAAGAGCGGTCTGGCGGGTTACGGCCGTGCCGCCACTTCCCCCACCCTTTACAACCTGGGGCTGCAGGCCAGCGCACGCGCCACCCGGTTTGTTGGCAAAAATGGCTGGATTGACCACCTGCCCGGCCCATTGGCAGGCTGGACGAAACACCGTGATTTTCCTGCCTTTGCGCCAAAGTCGTTCCGGCAGTTGTGGCAAGAAAGAAAGGCGAATGATTGATGACAAATCTAGTGACCTGACACTTTTTTAACAACAAGGAATTGGACACGGATTAACACAGATAAACACGGACAATTTAGCTAAAAATCTGTGTCATCTGCGTCCCAATAAAAACTGTCAGGCAGCTCGATGACTGATGAATGGTTGGTACACGTAGCCCGAAGCCCGTACCCCATTTTCCAACGAACTTACTAGAGGTACGGATACTAGAGGATTATGATGCAGAGAGATGAATTTTTGCTCAATATCAAACGCAAGCTGGAAACGGCCGTTTTGCCCGACACGGTAACGACGATTCCCCCGATGCCTGCTTTGGAACCGTTTGACGCGGCGGAACTGGTACGGCCGTTTACCCAAGAAGTCACTGCTCTGGCTGGAGAAGTGCATCCTGTTTCTTCAGCAGAAGAAGCGGTGAAAGCTGTCGTGTCCATTTTTGCCCGCCACAATGCCAGCACCTACATTAGCTGGGACGAAAACAAGCTGCCCGTGCCCAATCTACCGGCCCAACTGGAAGCAGCCAATATCCACCGCCAGCATTACCAAATTCCGGCAGAAAAAGAAGAGCGACTGGCGGCGTTGGCGACACTTTCTTCTGTGCCGGTCGGTATTACCGGGGTGACAGGGGCTGTGGCTGAATCCGGGGCTATTGGGCTGGTTAGTGAACCGGGAAACGGCCGTTTTGCCTCACTACTGCCGCCCATTCACATTGCCATCATGACCACTAGCCAGATCGTGCCCACCCTCCACCACTTTTTAGCCGCCCACCCGGAAGCCACCACCAAAGGCAGCAACCTCGTCTTCATCGCCGGCCCCAGCCGCACCGCCGACATCGAAATGACGCTCACCATCGGCGTTCATGGCCCAAAAGAACTGCATATTGTTCTAATTGAAAACGTTTGATGGGGTAGACAACAAGTGGCACGCAGCAGGTGGCAAGTCATTAACCCGGCAGCCGGAGACCTGCCACCTGCTTTAATCTTTAATCGTAATCAGTTACACAGAGATTCACAGAGAAATCACGGAGTTTCACTGAGAAAAAAGAGAAAAACGCTCTATTCTCCGTGTAACTTTGCGCATCCTTCGTGTAACTCTGTGTTCCATCTGACCGGATACCTTTAATCTTTACTCTTCACTCTTCACTCTTTAATCATCCCTCATTACGCTACGCTTTCACCGGAATAATGCCCCGCACTTGCAGCTCAGCAATAATCGTGTTCACAATCTCATCGACATTTTGAATGTCTGTTTCCACCACAATTTCGGCGTTGAGCGGTTCTTCATACGGTGAGGAAATGCCGGTAAAGTCCTTGATTTCACCGGCCAGTGCCTTGGCATACAGCCCTTTTGTGTCACGCCGCTTGACGACTTCCAAATCGCACTTGACGTAAATTTCAAGGAAACGGCCGTCTGGAACCAACGAGCGCGCAAAACGACGGTCAGCCGCAAATGGCGAAATAAAACAGGCCAACGTCACATTACCATGCGCAAACGACAACTTTGCCACCTCAGCCGCCCGGCGGATATTCTCCTGACGGTCTGCACTGGTAAAGCCCAAATCACCATTCAGACCATGCCGCAAATTATCTCCATCCAGGAACATCGTCTGAATACCGTCTGCAAAGAGGCGCTGTTCCAGCTTCTTGGCAATGGTAGATTTGCCAGACC
>CAZRIB010000244.1:0-2270 GCA_964600035.1 uncultured Ardenticatenaceae bacterium
GCACAAATCTGGTGCAAACCGTTATTAAACGCGGCCAAATTGTGGTGGATAAGGGGGAGTTGGTGGCTGGCAAATAGCGATTACTCACGGGATTTTAACTTGCAGACCGGCAAAATCCCGTACAATCACGATGATTTGTTACCGGATGAATCTGTTTTGAATCGTAATGGAAGGTAAATGATGGAACAAATAGCGGGCATTTCAGCCAGTGAATGGACACAACTGCTCATTATTGTCGGTACTTTGTTGGTGCTGCTGGTTATTGGGCGCATTGCCTTTAAGCTGACTGCAACGCTGTTCAAAATTGGTTGTGGCGGCATCTTGCTCCTGGCATTGGCGCTGGCTTTGTTATCCTGGTTGAGTTGATGCAACTTGTCATAAAATTAGGCGGCTGTATAATGCGTTTTTGCCATGCCGCGAGGTGAAGTAATGAAACGATGGATGATAGCTGCTTTATTCATACTGTTGTTGGCCGCATGTAATGATGCGGGTGGAACGGATACGGCCGTTCCCGATACCCCAGCCGCCAACACAGCCACAAATCCCAATGCAGAAGCCAGTCCACTGCCCCAGCCGACCGATACGGCCGTGCCTACCCCTACATTAGAACCGGCGGCGGCGCTGGTAAACGGCCGTGTCATCCCCCTGGCCCTCTACGAACGGGAATTAACCCGCTACGAGCAAGCCCAGGCAGAGCTTGGCAGCGAATTACCTGCCAATTACCAAACCATTGTGCTGGACGCACTCATCGAGCGGGAGTTAATTGCTCAGGCCGCCGAACAATTGGGCATTGTGGTGACCCCCGAAATGGTTTCAGAGCAAATCAACACCCTGCGGGAAGCCGTCGAAGGGGAAGAAAATTTTAATGCCTGGCTGGCTACCAACCAATGGACGCTGGCTGAATTTGAAGAGGCGCTTTACAAAGAAATGGTCACAGAGCAGGTGGTAAATGCTGTCACAGCCGACGTACCTTTTACGGCCGAACAAGTGCGCGCTCGCTACATTCAGCTTGATGACGCGGCCCTGGCGCAATCGCTGCTAGACCAAATTCGCGGCGGGGCTGATTTTGCCACGCTGGCCGCCCAATATTCGCTGGATCAGGTTACAGCCCCGTTGGGCGGGGATTTGGGCTATTTTGCCAGGGGGTCGCTGCTTGTTCCAGAGGTGGAAGAGGCGGCGTTTGCCCTGTCTGTGGGCGAAGTCAGTGAGGTTGTTACGGCCGTTTCTGACGATGGCCAGACGACTTATTACATTGTCCAAGTGACAGACCGTGACCCGCAGCGGCCGTTACCCGCAGAATTCCGCTACACCTTGTTAGAACAAACATTTTCTGACTGGCTGCAAACCCAATGGGAACAGGCAGTCATCGAACGCTTTGTTGAGTAATTGACACAATGGCAAGAAAAAAGAGAAAACAAAACCGCTTCATTGCTGCGCTGCTAAACATCGTGACCTTGCTTCTTTTTTTGGCAGCGTTCCTGGTTGCTGCCGGGTTTGCCTTCTTGTTTTTCGCGCCGGTCAATGTGCCATCGCTGGCAGATTTAGGTCTTTCTGAACCCATGCCGACAGTTGACCTGCCAACGGCCGTTCCTGTTGCCCAGGTTCCAACCGCAACCTACACCCACACACCGCCGCCAATCGTGCCTACCTTTACGCCTGTCACACGTCCGCCCACGCTTACCCCCTCACCCACCAACACTTTACGGCCTACAAACACGCCATCGGTCACACCTATCTTTCCAACAAGCACACCATCACGCACACCAACGGCAACGGCGACCATTACCCCCACCGCCACGCCCATTGGCCCCACGCCAACAGCCAGTGCCACCCGCTCTGCTTTCATCTTTACCAAAACGGATAACAGCCCGTTCTATTTGCAAAATTATGCCAATACGGCTGGCTGTGACTGGATGGGGATTGCCGGTGAAGTGCTGGACATTAACCGCAATCCGGTTCCGGCTGGCTCTTACGTGGTGCATGTTTGGGGCAGTGGTATTGATGCCCGCATAACAGTGGGGACAGCCCCCGACTACAGCCCCTCTGGTTGGGAGCAGTTTTTGTTTAATTCGCCTGTCATCCGAGATTATAATGTGCAGCTAGAAACGGCCAGCGGTACGGCCGTTTCCCAACAATATCGCGTACAGTCACGGGCAAGCTGCAACGAAAATCTGATTCGCTTCGATTTTGTGCAAAACCATTAGGGGCATTGATCAATGAGTAAAGATTGATAATTAAAGCATCCACAGCTTGCTTCAATCATCAATCTT
>CAZRIB010000244.1:2370-6384 GCA_964600035.1 uncultured Ardenticatenaceae bacterium
AATCTTCAATCTTTAATCTTTACTTTACCGGGCACGGTCTAATGTAAGCGAATAACTGCCACCCTCTCCAAAAAACTCGCGCACCACAATGCGCCAAAAGCCATCTTCAGTCAGCCGAAAATCTGCCAACACCTCATCTTCATCCACCACGCCCTCATCCACAATGCGCACCGGAATCCCGTTCGGGTCTTCCAGCATCAATATCAAATCCACATTAGGCGAAGAAGGCGAAACCTGCACCGAAACAAAATCGCCTGCGCGCCCCTGAAACTGCCAAAGCGTGACCTGTCCGGGGCCAAACATCCCACTCACCGAATCCCCATAAGCCAGATTACCGCCAAACGTCGGCGTGGCTACCGGGTCTGCAAGCAGCCGGACTTCATAATCGCCGCTTTCACCATGAAAATCACGAACCAGCACAATGTACTGTCCATCACGGGGCAGGGTGTAGTTCACCGTCTCCGGCTCCCCTTCCAAAAAAGCGTCCTGCGTGGTCAGGCGTTGGGCATCTGGATCTAGCAGCCACACTTCCGGGTCAAGACGTTGGCTCAGTGGTGTTACCTCAATTTGCACCACATCTCCCTGAGACCCGTTAAAAAACCAGGCGTGGGCTTCATTTGGCTGGAGTGTTTCTCGTTTGGCACTGCCATAAGCCAAATCTCCGGCATCGTGAAAGTTCAATGTTTCTTCGCCGCCTTCATCCAGGGAAAGGGCGTAGGCGCCGCTGTTGCCGGCAAAGCTGCGGATAACAATGGCATATTCGCCGGTAACAGGCAGTTCAAATCCATTGACGACTTCCGGGTCGCCGCTGAAACCTTCATCTAACGAAAGAAGCTGGCGTCCTTCGGGATCATAAAATTCCAGAATGCCGTCCAGATTTTCGCTGATAGGCGTCATGACGATGGAGATGATTTGCCCGGCGCTGCCATTGAACCGCCAGACTTGTTGTTGATTTGCTGGCAGGTCGCTTTGTATGCCTTGTCCAAAGTAGATTCGCCCGCCGCTGCTAAACAGGGGGTTGTCGGTTAGCACTAAACTGAGGCTGTAACGGCCGGGTGCGTTGAAAAATTCGCTGATTTCGATGACATACAAGCCTGTTTCAGCCAAAAAGAGGTCTGTGGCAACTTCTGCGTCGCTGGTGAAGCCGTTGTCTATTTGGGTGACGGTGCTGCCTGAGGGGGAAATGACTTTTAGAACAAGGTCGATGTTGTCGCCGTCTGGTTTGAGGTTGATGGTGGCGTAACGGCCGCTTTCTGTGCGGAATGTCCAGACGTCTGTGCGGTTGCGCTGTAAACGGCCGTGTACCAGTTGTTGGGAGCTTATTTCTTGTTGAACGTTGGCTTCTCCACCGGTAATAGCAAAGCCATCTTCTATGTTGTGCAGGGCAAAGGTGGAGGCTATTTCTTCAAATGTTGTTTCATAATTGTGCCATTGATCGGCGGGTGCGCTAAAGAGGAAGAATGCCTGGGAATTTACGGCCGTTGCCGCATCGGCCGGGAAGAAGAGATAAATCCGGGTGCGCATGTTGCCACCTTTGCTCCCAAAAAAGCCCAGGGGATCACCCAATACATCAACGTAAGCACCAGAGCTGGCTCCGGGGGGAACGGCCGTTACCGGCGTAACATCTGCCAACACCTGCAAGTTATCCGGCAAATCAGCCAATACCGCACTCAAGCCAGCCATTGGCACATCCGGGGGCAAATCCAAATGGGCAATGTGGCCGGTTACAAATGCACCTTGCACCAGCGACTTTCCCGCCAGCAAACTTTCGCCAGTCCGTTCAGAATCGGTTACAAGCAGCACAATGAGGCCTAACGGGTTTGTGGCGCGGGGAACATCCAGACGGCCAGACCAATTTTGCCAACTGCTGGGCACAGCAAACTGCAAGCCAGAGGCTTCTCCGCCCACCTGGGTCAACGCATACACAATGGGCGATGTTGGCTTGGCTGTCGGCAGCGGCGGCGGCGTGAATGTGGGTTGTGGTGTCGGTGTATCATCTGGCGATACCGATTGTGCCGCAATGGCCGCGGGGATGGTAACGGCCGGTTCCAGTTGGTTATTGGCATTACCAGCCTGGTCATCTTCTGTCACAGGGTGGCATGCAGCCATTGACAAGACAGCTATCACACAAAAGCAAGACCAGGTCAGCTTGATGGGTAAATAATGTCTAACGTTCATAAGCAAGACCCTTATACAAAGAGGAAACGGCCGTTACCCATTTGGCAGCAGCCGTTTCTCCAAAAACAATATTTTTTTATAAAACAATATAAATGGGGTGAAATAATTGCAGGCAGAACAAAACTTGTATCGCTGCCAAAAATTGCAGCATACAAACGTACACACCAATGCATGAAGTCGGGCAAGCTTTGCCTGAACGGCACGCCCCTATTCAGGACAGCTATGAGCCAGGTACCCTCCAATCATCGCCAATGATGACAAGAACATCAAAATCGCCTGCTGGCTCATCGCCATATCGTACATTCAACGGTGGTACATGCATTAACTGGGTCAGATACAACGTTGTGTTTGGATGGTTTCCATAATCAATAATGCGTGTTTTACGATAGGCGGCAGAATCGGCATTTCCTATTTCTACAACATTTACATCAAATGACTGCAAGTAGGTCTGTGTGGCGCCGGCCAAACCAAAAACGGCCGTTCCGTTATACACAGCTACCCGTGCCGATTCATTCTTCATCAACATTGGCAAATTTTCAATAACCGGTGTTGGAATGACCGGTGGACTAAACAATAAATCCCGTAAGTTACGAATTTCATCTCGATTCGGGACCAAAACCTGTCTGCCATCTGGTGTTGTTTCATTATAAACGTAATTAAAATCAATAACGGCCGTTTGAATACTATCCCGCGGAATATCCTGCCCCAACAAAGCAAGCTGCACGACCTCATCCAAAGAAAAATTCGTGCGCACATTTTCCTGGAGCGACTGCCACAAAACAGGTGCCTGTGCAATCAACTGCGGCATCATATTCAAACGCAGCACCTTATCCCGCACAGCCAAAATAACCGCTTGCTGCCGTTGTGCCCGGTCAACATCCCCGCCAAAAGTTGCCCGCGTTCGCGCATATTTCAGCGCATTCGTCCCATCCAGCGTATGCTCACCCGCCTCAATCCGAAACGGATCATACCCATAGCACCGGTCAGGATATGTCTCATCCACAATCGGCTCAGGCACATCAATTGTTATCCCGCCAATGGCATCCACAAAATCAATAAAGGCATCAAAATTAACCGCCACATAATAATCAATAGGCACACCCAGCAGCCCCTCTACCGTCTCCTGTGCCAATGCCGGGCCGCCTCCGGGGTACTCAAACGCTTCCCCAAAATAGTTGGCCTGATTAATCCGATCCATCCCAAAGCCGGGAATTTCCACCCACAAATCTCTGGGGATAGAAAGAACGGCCGCAGACAGTCCCACCGGATCAATTGTCAGCACCATCATGCTGTCCGTGTGGGTTGGGCCATTTTCTTCACATCGCTGGTCAATGCCCAACAGCAAAATAGAGACACGCTCTTTCCCCGACCACGGTTCCAAAGCCTCTGCCGACAAGACCGGCAGCGGTTCACCCGGCTCATTGTTTGCATCCGCTTCCACGGAAATGGTTGGTTCATTACTATTAGAAGAGGTGTTGGATACCACCCCAAAATCAGGATTGGAAAATTCTAATTGGGCTGTTGTTTCTCGCACAGTTTGAAAAAGCACCCAGGAACCATAAACAAACAGGGCCAAAAAACCAAGCCCTATGATGGCAAGTGCCCACAAAGGCAAGCGAACACGTGATTTTTGACGGTTTAACTGATGGCTAGAACTCATAATGACAATGGATTACTGGTATATTCTGCGCCACGCATTATAACATAAAACCTAAATGTGCCATCGAGTGGAGCAAACGGCCGTTATAGAGATTAGAGATTGGGGATTGGAGAGTACATGCAAGCTGCCAGTCGTGCCGCCATCTTCCCCACACCAGCCATTTTGACGGGGATCAA
>CAZRIB010000245.1:0-6324 GCA_964600035.1 uncultured Ardenticatenaceae bacterium
GTCACATTTTATAAACGCGGGCAACCCCTTGCAGCATGCGCAGCCCTTCCAATAATTCAGGGCAGCTTTGGGTGTGGTGATTGGGGAAGTCAATCACGGGGCCGTTGCTGCCTACCCGCAGGCGCAGTCTGTCCTGCCCCTGGAACTGCCCGGCAAGCGACACTGATTTACGGCAGACTTCTTTCCATGTACTCACCGGACGAATTTCCACAACGACTGTTTCATACGTGGCGGCCTGTTTGGTTGGCAGCAAGGGGTCGTTGTTTTTGGCTTTTTCTGTTTGGGGCGGCGCAGCGGCCGTTTGCACAGACTCTTTGACGACTGGTGTGTTTAGCATACCGTTTTCTTCCTCGTAAAAGTTTGGCGGCGGAGCCGGTTGTTTGGCGGCCGGTTTAGGGGCTGATTTTGTTTTGACGGGTGGCGGCGGGGCCATGTCATAAGGTGGCGGCGAGAAAAATTCGTCCCTGGGGGTAAGTTGTGGCGCAGGGGCGGAGCGGTGTGGTGAATAACGGCCGTTTGCGGCATCCGCATCCTCCGCTGATTCAAACGTTGTTTTGATTGTGTCAACAATGATATTGGGTTCTTCGTCCTTAACCTGTACCTTGCCTATCACAATCATCACCTGGTCAACTTCTGCCTTGTCCCGCACCGCTTTCCATGTACGCGGGAAAAAGACCAAATCAATTTTGGTATCCAAATCTTCCAGCGTGCCAAAGGCCATGGGGTCGCCTTTTTTGGTTGTGAGCGTACGCAGAGCACTCAAAACACCAGCCAGTTTGACCTGCCGTCCGTTGTCGTGGGCTTGAATGTCGCTGATGGTGGTGTTGGTGTGAGCGGCCAGTTGTTTTAACGGCCGTTCCAGTGGATGCTCCGACACGTGTACACCCAACGCTTCCTTTTCCCACTCCAAAATTTGTTTGTGGGGTATTTCATCAAGTTCATCCAGCGGTTTCAGTAAAGAGGGTTTGAAAGAGGCTGCCGGGCTGCTTTGGGCCAGCGCACCAAAGAGGCTCATTTGTCCGGCGGCGGCTGCATCGTGCGAATTGCCGCTGTCGGTAACAATGCGGTCGAGTGCTTCCAGCAGTTGTGGCGGTGTGCCAAATGTGTCGAGTGCCCGCCCTTTGATGAGGAATTCCAGGGCGCGTTTGCCAACCCGGCGTAAATCTACCCGGTCGCAAAGGTCGTGCAGGTTTTGGAAACGGCCGTTTGCTTCTCGTTCTTCCAATATCAAAGACAAGGCCGCTTCCCCGGCATTTTTAATCGCGCCCAGACCAAACCGGATAATCGGCCGTTCCCCGCCATCCTCAATCGTAAAATCCAACCCCGACAGATTAATATCTGGCGGCGCCACATCAATGCCCAAACTCTTTGCCTCGGCAAAGTAACGGCGCACCTTATCCGTATTATCCCGTTCCACAGAAAGCATCGCCGTCAGGTATTCAACCGGATAATGCGCCTTCAAAAACGCCGTCTGGCAAGTTACCTTGGCATAATCAGCCGCGTGTGCCTTGTTAAAGCCATACCGGGCAAAAAACTCAATATCACCCCAAATCGCTTCGCACACTTCCCGGCTGTAACCTCTTGCCATCGCACCTTCCGTAAATTTGATGCGATGCTCTTCCATCAACTTCTTTTTCTTCTTGGCAACCGCCTTCCGAATCATATCCGCCTCGCCCGGCTCATATCCAGCCAGGTCAGAAGCGATGCGGATAATTTGCTCCTGGTACACCAAAATGCCGTAAGTATCTTTTAATATCGGCTCCAGGTCTGGTGTATGGTATTCAACAATATCTTTGCCTTCATAAATGGCGGCATGCATCCGGCGGATATATTCGGGAATATTTTCCATGGGGCCGGGACGGTACAGCGAGATGGCGGCAATAATGTGGTCAAAGCGGCGCGGCTTCATTTCCATCATTAAGCGGCGCATACCGGCCCCTTCAACCTGGAATACACCGGCCACTTCCCCGCGCCCCAGCATATCGAACAACTTTTCCGGGTCTTTGGTTGGGTCTGGGCCAATTTGCCCTACATCATAGGGGATGTTGTCCATGGTGTATTGCACACCATATCGTTCTTCAATGAGGCGGGCTGCCCGGCGCATAACAGTCAGCGTGCTTAAGCCCAAAAAGTCTACTTTTAGCAGACCGATGGATTCCACAATTTCCATTGGCCATTGGGTCACCCGGTCTACACCCCCCAAGCCCTCATCGCCGCTGGTTGGGCGGTTTAGCGGCACATATTCTTGCAACGGCCGATCCGAGACGATAACCCCGGCAGCATGACTGGACGCATGACGGGCAACACCTTCCAGATTTGCGGCCGTGTCCAGCAGCGTTTTAACCTGCGGCTCTTTTTTGTACCGTTCTGTCAGCTCTGCTGAATAAAACTCATGTTCAGGGTCAAGCACATTGGCAATCTTTACCGGTTTACCGGGAACGGCCGGAACCAGCCGCGCAATGCCATCCACTTCAGAAAGCGGCAAATCCATTGCCCGCCCCACATCACGAATAGCCGCCCGTGCGCCCAAAGTTCCAAACGTAATGATTTGGGCAACTTTTTCCTCACCGTAACGCCGCTTGGTGTAAGCCACCATCAAGTGACGCACATCATCCGGGTAGTCCAGGTCAATATCCGGCATAGATACACGTCCCGGATTCAAAAACCGTTCAAAAATCAAGCCGTTTACCAGCGGATCAATGCTGGTAATACCCAGCGTATAGGCAACAACAGAGCCAGCCCCTGACCCACGCACATTCCACCAAATGTCATTCTCTTTCCATTCCGTGTAGCTTTCATAAGGGAAGGGGTCTTGGTGCTTTTCCCACCACGCATCAGAACGGACAGCCCATTCGCACAGATCCCATACAATGAGGAAGTAAGTGTCAAACCCCATGCGGTGGATGATATTAAGCTCATGGTCCAGCCGGGCGCGTAATGCCTGGTCTGTTTTGGCACGCTCTTCGCCATAACGCCATACCAAACCTTGTTCGCACAACTCACGCAGATAAGTGTGGGGTGTGTATCCTTCCGGCACGTCGAAAATGGGCAGGTGGTAGCCCTTGCTGTCCAGGTTGACATCGCACATTTCGACAATGAGCAGGCTGTTGGTTAATGACTGCCGGGCAATTTCCTCTGGGTAGCCGTTGAAGAGCTGGTACATCTCTTCGTATGACTTGAGGTAGTAGCCTTTGTCGGAAAATGTGAGTTTGGGATTGTTGACGGTAGAACCGGTTTGGATGCACAACAGGACTTCGTGCGGGTCTGCATCGGAGGCCAGGGTGTAGTGAACGTCGTTTGTTGCCAGGAAGTTGTTTTGCAGACCGAACTGCGGGGCGAGTTCAATCAGTTTTTTGTTGATTTCTGTAAGTTCCGGAATGCTGTGTTCTTGCAGCTCGATAAAGAGGCGGTCTTTGCCAAAAATGTCGAGGTATTCGCCCATTAATTTTTTTGCCATGCGCATGTTGCCTGCGCCAATGGCACGCGGAATTTCGGCGGCCATGCAGCCTGTGGTGGCGATGATGCCTTCGCTGTGGCGGCTCATGAAATCGCGGTCTACACGTGGTTTATAGTAGTAGCCGTCTAGTTGGGCGGTGCTGGCCAGTTTTAGCAGGTTGAGGTAGCCGGTTTGGTTTTCGGCAAGCATGAGCATGTGGTAGCGTTCTTTGTCTAGCTGGGGATCCCGGTCGTACATGGTACGCTTGGCCAGGTAGGTTTCTATGCCGATGATGGGTTTGATGCCTGCGGCTTTGGCGGCGCGGTAGAAGGGCATTGTGCCGTACATGGCGCCATGGTCGGTGAGGGCGATGGCGGGTTGGTTGAGTTCGGCGGCGCGTTTGACAAGGTCGTTAATGCGGCTGAGGCCGTCGAGTAGGGAATATTCGCTGTGGACGTGCAAATGTACGAAATTGTGTTGATGGCTCATGTTGACCTTTGTTTTTTTGTTTGTTGTTGTGGTGTGGCAGGGGTGGGTTGATTTGTTGTACTGCCCCGCATGTGGTTGGTTTCCAGTATAGCACAGATGAGCGTGATGGGGGTGGGAAACGGCCGTTAATTTTGAAATTTTAAGAGTTCATTTTTTGCCACTTTAATTTGCCCATTTCTGCCAAATAGTATGGCTTTGGTTAGGCTGGCTTCATGGAGGTTGAGAGGATGGAAGATTGAATGTACAATTTTGAGGTTATGATATTTTCTGCAAAACGGTTGTTTGTAAACGCATTAGATATGGTTGGGTTCCATCTGTTTGATGCAGATGGGGCTTTGGTGATGGTGGCTGAACATGGAACGCCCTGGCAGCCGGAGCAGGAGAAACATTTGCTGCGGTTTGCTTATCCGAACGGGCAGGTTGTTGCCACTATGGATTTATCGGGCGTGCCTGCGGCGAGTAAGTTTGGGTATGTGCGGACAAGTTTTGCAGTGATTTATGATATGGCTGTGTATGCCATTATTAGTGAATTTCGGCCTGAGGATACGGCCGTTGCGGAGGACACCCTTCCCCATTATGAAATTGAAGTTGATGGCATGACCTGGGTGATGGCCGGGCAGACCAAAGGCAACCCGCTGTTTGCGCTTTTTGGAAAGAGCGGCAGCGACCCGGTGGTGCATGCTTCTTTGTTGACAGATGGTTTGGTGCCGGCCATTGGCACAATTTCTGCCCTGGATGAGGAAACGTTTGCCATTGATTTGCCGGATAATGTGCTGCGGCAGCCGGCCGTTGTGGCATTGTCGCTGCTTTATTTGACTCAGCGTGACGGCCGTTTCCAGCCTTTTCTGCGGGAATAAAGCCCCCGGTAAACGTAACCCGAACCCCGTATACCGTTTTCCGACGAAATCACCAGGGACAGCGCTGCGGATTACTGAATACGGACATTAGGGATTCTGCTTCCTCTTCTCCATTTCCAGCCGCTTTAGACGATACAGCGTTTCTTGTGTTAACTGGCGATGTTTGCCGATGATGTCGGCCAAAATGCCTAGAATAAAGATGAGCACCCCCACAATGAGCAGCCCCGTGCCAATGGTGAGGGATTGCTGTAAGCCTGAATAGCCCCCTTGTTGTAAAAACCGCACAAAAAAACGCAGCCATGTGCCCCCGCCGATGAGGAGGAAGGGGAGTGCCAGGTAGGTGAATGTGCGCAGGGGTTCGTAAAAGGCGTACAGCCGCACAATGGTTCCGCCCTGGGCTTTGATGAAGTGCCACATATTGCGCTGCAAACGAGACGGCCGTTTCGGGTCATTGGTGGTGATGGGTACAGAAAGCACACGCAGCCCCATTTTACCTGCCTGAATAATCGTCTCCAGTGTGTAGCTGTAACGGGTGAGGATATTTAACCGCAGGGCCGCATCTTGTGAATAGGCACGAAAGCCGCTTGTTGCATCCGGCACTTCTGTGCTGCTGACGGTGCGGACAGTCCAACTGCCTACTTTTTGCAGGACTTTTTTGAGCGGGGAAAAGTGGGCAATGGTATCAATTTGGCGGTCGCCAATGACAATATCAGCCTGTCCGGCCAGAATGGGAGTGACCAGTTCGCGGATGTATTGGCCGGGGTATTGGTTGTCGGCGTCTGTGTTGACAATGATGTCTGCGCCAAGCTGCAAGCAGGTGTCGATGCCTGTTTGGAACGCTTTTGCCAACCCCATGTTGGTGGTGTGGCGCACAATGTGGTTGATGCCGAGTTGTTTGGCGACAACGGCCGTATTGTCGCTGCTGCCGTCATCAATTACCAACGTCTCAATCACATCAACACCGTCAATCTGTTTGGGCAGTTCGGCCACGGTTTCGGCCAATGTGCCCGCTTCGTTGTAGCAGGGAATTTGGATTATTAGTTTCACGGTGGGGATTGTAGTAAGGCCGGGGATTGGAAGCAAGTGAGGGCAAGGCAATCAATCGGGCAGGTGGTTGTGCAAAATGTCGTCCAGTTCCAGCACATGCAGCCCTTCCCATAAAAACCGGTCCAGGTCAATGCGTAAATCATCGGAGACTTCCACGCCTTCTGCCCGCAATAACTGCGCCTGAATGCTGCCGCTCAGTTCGCGGTGGTGGATGGAGATGCGTCCCTGGCTGTTGACGACACGCTGCCAGGGGACGTTGTGGTCTTTGTCTTTTAGTGCGCTCAAGGCGTAACCAACAGCACGGGCGGCATGGGGTCTGCCGAGCATTTGGGCGATACGGCCGTAACTGGTTACTTTGCCTGCCGGAATGCGGCGCACAACGGCGTAGACTTGTTCGTAAAAATTAGGTGTATGAGGCATTGGAATCTGTTGATGATGAAAGGTAAGCGTTCAGTTACACAGAGATTCACAGAGAAATCACGGAGTTTCGCTGAG
>CAZRIB010000246.1:0-6270 GCA_964600035.1 uncultured Ardenticatenaceae bacterium
TTTTTTGCCAGCATCGCCTGGCAAAAGATGCCGTGTCTTTACTATTATATTGTGTTTAATCAAAGCTCAGTTATGTCAAATGAATTGTTAGGAAGGCATTTATATCGATTACGGCCGTTTCCCCACCTCACACCCCGCCACATTATGTTGATTAATTTCAAGATTATGTTTAATTCCATTTGATCTTATGAAAAGTAATGCTATAATGCTCTTAATCTTACGTAACATAATCTTTTAACAGCGTTTCGTTATAAACAATTTTTACCGTTTGTAACGTCCCAATTGCCTCCATTCAATCAGCTAAAAAGCACGACCTGCGAGATTTATTGTGCTACCAGCTATTTTTGGGAATGTCGATTTCAAAGAAGGAGCGGCGGGCGATGGAAGAACAGTTACTCGCCTTTTTAAGTTATCTGGAACAAGAATATCAATATTCCGGCAACACGATTGCTGCCTACAAGAATGACCTGAGTCAATTCTTGCGTTTTTTGACGGGGCAAAAAGGTTTTTCCAATGCCTCTGCCCATTGGCACAATATTACGCAGCAGGATGTGAACGCCTATGTTGCCTTCATGAAGGAGAAAGCATACGCCTCCTCTTCTGTTGCCCGAAAAGTTGCGGCCGTTAAATCATTTTTTAACTTCCTCTACGCTCGCGGCATTATCAGCGAAAACCCAACCACAAAAATAGAATCACCCAAAGTAAAAAAACGGCTTCCAAAAGCGCTCTCTTCTGAAGAAGTAGAACGGTTACTCGCCGCGCCAATGGCAAATAAGACGCCAAAACATTTGCGTGATACCGCACTGCTCCACACCCTGTACGCAACAGGCATGCGGGTTACAGAAGTGGTGTCATTGCAGATTGCTGATGTAGACCTGAAAAATGAAACTTTGACCTGCCCCGGCAAGGATGATGAAACGCGCGTTTTACCTTTTGATGATAAAACCAAAACGATTTTGTCTGAATATTTGGAAAATGGACGGCCGTATCTGGTGAAAGACGCAAATGAGCAAGCGCTCTTTCTCAACCACCGTGGGCAACAATTAACCCGCCAGGGATTGTGGCTCATTATCAAAGCCTACGCCCGTCAGGCCAACTTGAGCATTGACGTAACTCCCCACACTTTGCGGCATAGTTTTGCCGCCCACAAATTGGAAAGCGGCACCGGCATCCAGGAAGTCCAACGGCTGCTCGGCCACGCCAACATTTCCACAACTCAAATTTACACACAATTAACAGAAGAAGAGGAGAGTGGTGCTGGCTAAATAGTAACGGCCGTTTCCTCCGGCCCCAACCAGCATCCCAATAACCTATCATGACAGAATATATCAACCGCACTCACATTGATGCTGCGGCTAATTACATTCGCAGCAAAACCAATCACCAGCCCAAAATCGCCATGGTTTTAGGCTCCGGTCTGGGCGATTTAGCCAATGAGGTACAAAACCCGGACATCATCCCTTACGAAGAAATTCCCCACTGGCCGCGTTCCACCGTACACGGCCACAGTGGGCGGCTCGTTATTGGCGAATTTGAAGGCAAACCCGTTATGATGCAGCAGGGACGCGCCCATTTTTATGAAGGGCATCCCATGTCAAGCATCGTCCTGCCCGTTCGCGTCATGCATGCCCTGGGTGTAGAAACCCTCGTTGTGACCAACGCGGCCGGAGGCATTAACCGCGAATTTTCACCTGGCGACATCATGCTCATCACAGATCACATCAATTTTTTGGGGATGGCCGGGCAAAATCCGCTGCGTGGCCCCAATGATGATGACCTTGGCCCGCGATTCCCGGACATCACCTGGGCTTACACACCAGAACTGCGGCAGATAGCGCTGGAAACGGCCGCATCCCAAAACATCAAACTACAGCAGGGCGTCTACGCCTACGTTGCCGGCCCCAGTTTTGAAACACCCGCCGAACTGCGTTTTCTCCATGCCATCGGCGCGGACGCGGTCGGCATGTCTACTGTGCCATCCGTCATCGTGGCCGCCCATGCCGGCATGAAGGTGTTGGGATTTTCGTCTATCACCAACAAAGCCATTCTGCACCCCACACCAGAAGCGGCCGTTTCTCACGAAGAGGTGCTGGAAGTAGGGCTTAATATCGTGCCGCGGCTGGCAAAATTGTTAAAAGGCGTTGTCCGTCAACTGTAACAAGCACCTTATCAACCAATCATTTTCCCCTGCATACCAACCGGTGATGTGGGGGATTTTTGTTTACTGACGTAAAATTTCTGACAATGAATAATTTTTATGTTTTTATTATCCACAATGATGTGTGGATTTATATTTTGGCTGGCCTGGGACTGGTTTGGTACATCAGTGAATTTTTGCGTGGTCAGCGGATTTTGCAGCGTGCCGTATTTGGCCTGGAACGGGAAACTGGCTCACGCATTCGCAATACGGCCGTTATTTTCATCATCCTGTTCACAGGCATCATCGGCTCAGTTATTTATGTAAACAATCAGATTGCGCCAGCACTGCCGCAGGAACTGCTGCGCCCCCCAACACCGACACCCAACATTTTTCAAACGCCATTGGCCTCACCTTCCCCCATCAATCCGGTGGCCGTGGAAGATTTACCACCGCAGCCGGCCGTTGTGGCAACCATTACTTTGCCCGGCAATGCCGCGCCGCTGCCTTTTGAAACGGCCGTTCCCGGACAGCCAACTCCCACCTACACGCCATCTGGCCCAACACCTACCCCATTTATCGCCTGTACCACCAACCTGAACATTCAGGAACCCCGTGATGGTGCATTTGTCAGCGGTGTGCTTGCCTTTAACGGCACGGCCGACACCCCAAACTTTGGTCATTATTCACTGGAAGCCAACGGCCCCCAAACAAGCGGGCAGTGGGCATCCCTGCTGGGGCGAACCATCACCCAGCCTGTGCGGGATGGTTTTTTGGGTAATGTCAATTTAAGTCAATGGGGAAATGGCCCGTATCTCATCCGGTTAACGGCCGTAGATGCCAACGGCAACCTGACAGGGCAGTGTGTCATTCAAGTTACGCTGAACAATTAACTGGCAAAGTGACAAGGTGATGGGGTGACAGGGTGACAATCTCCAATCCCCAATCTCTCAATCTCCCCCCTCTTCCTTCAATTCATAAAAAACAAGCAGCGTGTTGCCATATTTGCGCTCGTCGAACACCTCAAAATGAGTCAACGCCAGGGCTTCGTACTCTTTGGGGTCAATTTGCACCACCACCAACCCGTCAGGCTTTAACAAGGCAAACGGCCGTTTATCCAACGCCAACATCACCTCTTGCCAAAGCCCCAAATATTGCGGCGGCGCAACGTAAATTAAATCAAACCGCTCCGTCTCTGTGCGCTGCAAATAAGAAAAGGCATTAGCCTGCACTACCTTTGCCCCTTTTGCCAACCCGGTTGTCGCCAGATTTTCCTGAACCGTCCGCACAGCCTGCCGGGCATTATCCACAAAAACAACCTCCGCCGCACCACGACTCAAGGCCTCAATCCCCACCTGTCCTGTTCCAGCAAACAAATCCAGCCAGCGCGCCCCAACCACATCGGCCGTACCTAGCAGGTTAAACAAATTCTCCTTCACCCGGTCCATAATGGGGCGTGTCGTGTCCCCGGGCACACGCTTCAACTTTCGACCTTTGGCTTTTCCACTTATCACTCGCATCATCAAGGCTCCACAATGAGTTTACCAATCATAAATGTATCACTAATTTGCTGGCCGTTTTCATCCAATACAGGCAGCCGCCATCCCTCTGTCTGCACCCACAGCCCGGCGGAGATATTGTACTCGCCCGGCGCAAAATCGGGTGGCAGCACCAGTGTATGGACATCGCGCACATATTTGTCCAATGGCCAGCGCCGGGTAGGAAAGTCTGCCGGGTTGAGTTTGTCGGATTGGGCAACCAAAAAGCCATCTGGCTTGAGCAAATGGACGAAGACCTGATAGTTTATGTCTACTGGTTGTTGGGCTTTCCAGTAAAGGGCTATTTCGATGGTATCGCCGGGATGCACCGGGGTTTGGGGGTAATCTGCGCCAATGAGGGCAATTTGCTGGCCGTAATTGGCAAATAGGGCTGTTTGGGCAGGCACGGCCGTAAACCCCTGCGAACTGTCATGCAGCCAACCGAACGGCTCAGCAACGATGGCAAATGCAGTTATGGCGACGGCCGCGGCCAGCACAAAACCATCTACCCGGCCGGAAGGCGTATGTTGCAGGGCAGACGGCCGTTTTTTCCAACCAGCCCGCCAGGCCAACACGGCCGTTCCCGCCAGCGCCAGTGCCGACACCAGCCAGGCCAGCGTCCGGGCCGGTGTTGTGCCAAATTTCACTTCCACCTCATGCGTGCCAGCCGGTACAGGTACAATGATAAACCCTTCTGGCCTGCCCAACTCTTTTTCCACTGGTTCGCCATCTACCCGCGCCTGCCAGCCGGGAAAATCAAACAAAAAGAGGCGCAGTCTAAACGGCTTGGGCGAGCTGACTTGATAGCGCGTATAAAGGGGGCGCTGGGCAACGGCCGTTATCTCAACACCCTCCGGCAGCGTCGCCCGGTTCACCCTGTCCAATGGCGTGCCGTTGTAAAGCCCCGCCACCACTTCGCCGTTTCTTTCGGGAATAACATCCACAGTGACAGGCACATAATCAGAGGTGGAAGTGGTTCCCAGCCAACGGCCGTGCAGTTCAATTTCTGTCATCGCCTGCAAATCCGCCGGGCCAAAATCGCCCCAGGGTGCGGGCTGGGTCAATGGCAGGGCAAACAGAAGTGGCAGGGCAACAAAGACGGCCGTTACCCAGGGCTGCTGCTTCTGGGCAAAAAGGGCTGCCATGGCATCCGCCCCTGCACCCGCCACCACAGCCATCATTGCCGCCGTGGGGCCTAACAACCGCCAGGGAAATTGGAAAAAGGGCAAAATGGGTGTTAGCTCCCATAAAAAGGTGGAAGCGGGCAGCATCATGAAGATGAGGGAAACGGCCGTTATCACAAAAAACGCCGCCTGCCGCCCATGCTTAACCCGTCTGGCAAGCCATAAAACAAGCCCCAAACCGGCTAACAACCACTGTGCCACACCCAGATTAAAGTGGAAAGCAGGCTGCGACGCGCCCCAATCAATTCGTAATGAGGGTGAAAGCAGCTCGCGCAGGGTTAAAAAATGGGTGTGGAAGTCGTAATTGTCCCCCTTGCCAAGCAGGGTGTTCAAATTGACGGCGTTCCGTTCTAACAGGACGGGCAGCCAGAAAAAAGCAGCCAGCCCCAACCCCAAACCCAATGCGGTAAAGAGACGGCCGTTTCTTTGTTCTGGCTGCATCACCCACTGCCATACAGCCCAGGCAGACAAAATGCCAAAGAAGGCCAGCGCCATTAAATTGTGGCTCAAAATCACGGCCGCAGTCAGGGAAACGGCCGTTAGCCAACGCCAGCCACTTTCCTGCCGCCACAACCTGTCCAACGCCCACAACGCCAAGGGAAACACGCCAAAACTAAACGTCTCGGCCAGCACCCCACGAACATGCGGGTCTATATATTGCACATATGGCGCGTACACAAAAACCGCCGCGGCCACATAACCAGCCTGTTTGCCCCAGTTGTCACGCACAAAACCATACAGCCCAATGGCTCCGGCCAGCAAGCTGAGAGCAAACACAATTTTTACGGCCGTAACCGGGCCAATCTTCGGCAGCAGTTCAAACACCAGCGCCGCATAATAACTTAACGGCGCGTAGTAATTAAAAATGGGGTAGCCATAGCCATGATAAAAATCAGGCGCCCAGCGTGGATAAAATGCGCCGCCTCTTACCAAAGCACTCAACTCCACCAGACGAAACACGTGGAGTTCGGCATCGGTCTGATTGGGCAGGCTGGCACGGCTAATAAACGGCCAGATCGCCAAAAAAGCGACGGCCAACACCACCCAATACCCTTTATCCAGTTGGCGCAGTTGCAAGCGAATTTTTTCCATAACAGCGTTTGAGTAACAAAGTTGCAAGTGGCAAGTGGCAGGTGGTAAGTCTACCAATACACGTAACCCGAAGTCCGTATACCGATTTGCGACGAAGTTACCAGAGGTAGAGCACACGGATTACTGAATACGGATACCAGCCTCTTTGCCCAATTCCACAGACAAAACAAACGTGAAATGCAGTAAGCCTACCACATTTCACGTTCAAAAATCGATGTTCAACCGCCGGACACAAGGCGGTTATTAAGCTGTATGCAAACCGCAAAGAACGGCCGTTCTTTATCTCTAAAAACTTTCTGCGGTTTGCCTAGCTGTTGGC
>CAZRIB010000247.1:0-6269 GCA_964600035.1 uncultured Ardenticatenaceae bacterium
CAGGTACGGCCGTTGCGGTTGTACTTTCTGCCACATCACTGCTGCATCCGGCCAGCACCAAAAACAGACCTGCACACAAACCCAGCCAATACCGCTTCATGTGCTGCTAGTCCCGTGTTAACCGGCGGTAAGTAATACGATGCGGCCGTTCCGCCGCAGCCCCCAAACGCTGACGGCGATCCGCATCATAATCCGACCAATTGCCAATGTGCCACACCGCCTGACTATCCCCTTCAAACGCCAAAATATGCGTTGCAATCCGGTCCAAAAACCAGCGGTCATGCGAAATAATAATCGCCGAACCGGCAAATTCCTCCAACGCTTCCTCCAACGCCCGCAGCGTATTCACATCCAAATCATTTGTCGGCTCATCCAACAGCAGCACATTCGCCCCAGACTTCAACACCTTGGCCAAATGCACCCGGTTACGCTCTCCACCGGAAAGCGTCCCAATCTTCTTTTGCTGGTCGCTTCCCGTAAAATTAAACCGGCTCACATAAGCCCGCGAATTAACCCGCCGGTCTCCCAACTGCAAATGTTCCTCGCCGCCGGAAATCTCTTCCCAAACCGTCTTTTCATCATCCAAAGTTTCCCGGCTTTGATCCACGTAAGCCAGTTCCACGGATTTACCCACCGTCAGCGTCCCGGCATCCGGCGTTTCCTGCCCCACAATCATGCGGAACAATGTTGTTTTACCAGCCCCATTTGGCCCAATCACGCCCACAATCGCCCCCGGCGGAATATCAAATGTCATATCCTCATACAACAAATTGTCCCCATACGCCTTACTGACATGATCAGCCCGAATGACAATATCGCCCAAGCGCGGCCCCGGCGGAATGTAAATTTGTAAATCTTCAATTCGTTTTGCCGTGTCTTGATTCAACAACTCGTTGTATTTGTTGATACGCGCCTTGGACTTGGTTTGCTTGGCCTTGGGCGTCATGCGAATCCACTCCAATTCGCGCTCCAATGTTTTGATGCGGGCGGCCTCAGCTTTTGCTTCCTGGTTTAGCCGCTCCTGTTTTTGTGCCAGCCACGATGAGTAATTGCCTTTCCAGGGAATGCCATAGCCGCGATCCAGTTCCAAAATCCAGCCAGCCACGTTATCTAAAAAGTAGCGGTCATGGGTAACAGCAATCACCGTGCCGGGATATTCGCGTAAGTGGCGTTCCAGCCAGGCCACTGACTCGGCATCCAGATGATTGGTTGGCTCATCCAGCAGCAGAATGTCCGGAGCTTGCAGCAGCAAACGGCACAAGGCGACCCGTCGTCGTTCACCACCAGACAAAACTTTTACGGCCGTATCTCCGGGTGGTGTGCGCAGTGCATCCATTGCCAACTCTAACCGGCTGTCCAAATCCCAGGCATTCATGGCATCCAGTTTGTCCTGAAGTTTGGCCTGTTCTTCCAACAAGGCGTTCATTTCATCGTCGGTCATCGGTTCGGCAAATTTCATGTTGATTTCGTCGAACTGCTTGAGGGCATCTACAACTTCTTGCACACCTTCTTCAACGATGTCACGCACGGTTTTGGTGTTGTCTAATTGGGGTTCCTGCTCCAGATAGCCAATGGTGTAGCCGGGGGCAAGGACGGTTTCGCCGATAAATTCTTTGTCAACGCCGGCCATGATGCGCAGCAGGGTTGATTTACCGGCGCCGTTGAGGCCTAATACGCCAATTTTTGCGCCGTAGAAGTAGGAAAGGGAGATGTCGCGCAAGATTTGTTTGTTTGGCGGCACAATTTTGCCTACTCCAATCATGGAGTAGATGATTTTTTTGTCGTCTGTTGTCATGTTATTTTCCTGGTTATGGGATTGGAGATAGTTATGAGTCGGGTTATTGGTTGTCCGGGAATTGGTGATTGAATGCTCAGCTTTGCCTTTCTCTATTCCCGGAATTTGGCATCCATTTCTTCAAGGAGACGTGCGGCTTCTACAAGTTTGTCTAATGGATTTTCTTCGCCGGTGAAGTAGCGATAATCGGCTGGCATGAGGTCCAGGGTGTTGACCAGTTCGTCGTATTTTTCTTTTAGTGATTTGTCGGTGATGCCGAAGGTTTTGGCAACGTCTTGGCGGGTGAGTTTGGTGAAGTTGACTTTGGCGATGGCGTAGGCAAGGGCTGCGGCCCATAATGCGGGTTTGGGAATGCGTAACGGCCGTTCCCCAATAGTAATGCGATATTCCAGCCACATTTGAATGGCCTTACCCACCTGCGGCAGATCCATCTTAAGTTTTGGGGCGGTTTCGATGAGGGTTGTTTCTACATCATCCAATGCCGAAGAGAACATTTTTTCATACCGTTCAACGGCGGCGCTCTCTGTTTCTACTGCCAGGTACTGGCCAATGGCTGACATGGCCTGATCAAATTCGCCACTGCGAGCATAGGCACGCGCAAGATTCAGGTAATATTCGGCCGTTTCCGGAGACAATTCTGTCGCCTCCTTAAACGCGGCCACAGCTTCATTCAAATCCCAATTTTCAAAAAAGGTCATCCCTTCTTTATTTTTTGCCTCGGCGCGTGCCACTTTTTTCCTGGCAGTCATGATTGAATCCTTTTTTGATGATTAAATGACTGATAATTAAAGATTAAAGTAACTCAAAAGTCCTTACGACTCACCCGCTGTCACAACTTTTTCCTGCATGGCAGGCGTTTGCACGACAACTTCGTCTGCAACAGCTTGCTGGCTGTATTCATAATTGAGAACTTGCTCAAAAGCGGCAATGGCTACTTCTAACATCCCTTCATCTGGTTCACGGGTTGTCAGCCGCTGCAAAGCCAGGTTTGGCCTGGTAATGAAACGGATGAATGGGTTTTGCTGATGTACGGCCGTAAACTTCAAAAATTCGTAAGCAATACCCGCAATCACCGGCAGCAGCACCACACGGCTCACCACACGCATGGCCAAATTCAACGGCGGCAGCACACTGTAAACCAAAATGGAAATCACAACGACCGAAAGCAAAAAAGCTGTGCCACAGCGGGGATGCTCCAACGGAAACCGGGCAACCGATGCCGGTGTTAGCTCCGCGCCTGCTTCATACGCATTGATGGTTTTATGCTCTGCACCGTGATAGCCATACAAGCGCTTGACATCGGGCATGAGGCCAATGGCCCACACATACCCCACCAAAAGCACCAGCCGAATCAATCCTTCAACCAAATTTTCGGCAAATTGCGACGCGCCAAATCCCAGCAGGTTGGCAATGGCTCTCGCGCCAAAGGTAGGTAGGACAAAAAACAGCACAATAGAAAACGTCAAGGAGGTGGCAACGGTAATCCACTGCGTTGGCCCATCAAACACTTTGCCCGGCTCTGTAGACGTGCCATCTTCTGTTTGCTTTTGGGGCTTCTCATCATCAGGAATGGCAACCTCAGCCGAAAACATCAGGCTTTTGATGCCCAAACCCAACGCATCCCACAAAAGGGTTAACCCGCGAACAAATGGCATTTTAGCCAACCGCCCGCCGTAAATACGCTTATCCAAAGGTTCGGTATGAATGACTATTTCATCTTCAGGGTTGCGAACAGCGACGGCCAGTGCTTTGCTGCCACGCATCATGACGCCTTCGATGACAGCCTGGCCGCCGTAATTAAATTGTTTTGTTGGTTTATCCTGGGAAACAGGTGTATTTGTATTTGACATGGCTGCATTGTACTGAGTGGTTTGTGGAGCGTCAAGCCGTCATTTGGCGTGGGATGTCCCGCTTTTTGATTGGTGGCGTGCCGCTGTCCCTGAACTGGCTGCTATCTGGTTTCTAATATCTGGAAGGTTTGCAGGATGGTGGCGAAGTCGCTGCTGAATTGGCGGAATTGTGGTTTGGGTGCGCAGGCGGTGAGTAAGTAGGCTTTGTTTTTTACGGCCGTTACCTGCTGCAAACAGCGCACCAATCCCCCAGCCTCGTCTACTGTTTCAAACAAATAAATGGGCTGTTCCAGCCGGTGAATATCCTCAAACAAGCCTCCATCCATATACGCCACGCGGTCTTGGGTTTGGATAAATTGAAGAATATCGTCGGGGGCAAATGTGACAAACTGGGGCATCCAGGCAATGGTAACAATGCCTTTCAGTGCTGCTTCCTGGCGGCTTTGCCCTGTTATTTTCAATTGAAAATCTGCCTGGGATGAGGTGGCTGCATACGGCCGTAACGCCAATGCAAAGCTCGGATCACTTTCCCAAGCAGCTGCATCCAGGCCAGCCAACGGTTTTTCTTCAACCTGCCAGCGCGGGGGCACTTCCAATGTAAATTGACGGTTTGCATCTGTAAATGGCCGCCACCCTGGCTGGTAGGCAATACCGGCATCGTAAATCACCAATGGCTGCCGGGCAAGCTGGTGTGTAATCATTAATAAGAGCACAATTAAGGCAGCGGCCGTTACGCCAAGCCAAACAACATTTTTTGCCAACGGCCGTTCCACAACCGCACCATGCCTGCCATGTTCAACCACACGCCTTCTTGCCGGCAGCTGCTGCCCACAATGCCAACAAACCACATCATCCGGCAGCACCGGCTTTCCACACTGCGGGCAATTTTCGCTCATAATGCAAATCCTTCACTTTTGGTAAAAATACTAGTACTCAAGTCCTATTACATTCCCGTTATAAACCAATTAACATGAAGATTGTATCAAAAACCATTCCATCTATAAGCTATGGGTTGTAACATATCGTTACTTATTACATACATATATCAAAAAAGTCCTCCTTCTTCTCCTCTTCCCGCAAAAAGCCCCCCATTCCTTGGTGGGGCTTTTTGTATTTATGGAACTCTCGGGTAATTTTATGCGCATGCTCCACACATTTACACTGCCCAATGGCACTGTTTGCTTTTTGCGGAAGGCCACTCGCGCGGATAAACGGCCGTTATTTACAGCCGGTCTTACCTTTTCAGAATGGCCTGTCTATGAGCCATACTTTGAACAAATGATGCGCTGGCAGGCAAACGGCCGCTGCCTGTGGCTAATCGCCCAACTCACCAGCCCCACCACCCCCATCGCCAGCGGCCAGCTCATCTACTACCCCCATACCGCCGAAATCGCCAACATCATGGTAAATCCCCACTGGCAAAGGCAGGGCATCGGGCAAACATTGGTTACCCGGCTCCTGGCATCTGCCAGCCAACAGCATACCCCTTTTGTAGAAGCACGTGCAGAAGCAGCCAACTTCCCCGCGCTGGCACTCTATAAAAAATTGGGGTTCACCGAAAACGGCCGTGTTACCCTAAACCAAACCCCCATCCTCATCCTGCACAAAAAATTAACGTCAGATGATCAAAACCAGTACACGTAACCCGAAGTCCGTATACCGTTTTACGACGAAATTCAAGAAGATTTGTCAAATTTTTTAGCCCGTCCAGGGGTTTACCGGGTCAAATTTGACAAATCTAAGGGTACCACTTCACCCTGTCACCTTTTCACCCTGTCACCCCGTCACATTTGCATACAAATCATTGACCTCCCCCTCCAATCTGCTAAAATTGAATTAATCTAAATAATCATATTTATTGGATCATTAAGCGCATGCGTCTGGAAAAACTCGACTCGCAATTTCTACAATACTTAATCGACAAAAAAATTGACCCCGGGGAGCGCCTGCCCACCCTGCAAGAAATAAGCCAGGAGCTGGGCATTAGCGTCGGAAAACTCCGCGAACAGCTCGAAGTCGCTCGTACTTTGGGAATCGTCTCCGTCAAACCACGAGTCGGCATCATCCGGGAGCCATTCAACTTTCAGCCAGTCGTCTTAAACGCCACCCTATTTGGATTAGGTACAGAAGAAATTACATTCGAGCAGGTTAGCCAGACACGCCGCGCACTGGAGCAAAGCCTATGGTATGATGCAGTTACGCAGCTCACCGACGATGATAAACAACATTTACGCAAAATCGTTGACCAGGCATGGCAAAAACTTCGCGGAACCCCCATCCACGTCCCCAATGGCGAACACAGAGAACTTCACCTGACCATATTTTCACGGCTGCAAAACCCAATTGTTCAAAGCCTGCTGGATACTTATTGGAATGCCTACGAAGCCAGTGAGCTTACCCGCTACTTAGCCATTGAATATTGGTATGAAGTTTGGGATTACCACGGACGTATTGTCGATGCCTTGATACAAAACGATTTTGATTTAGGCCGCGAGCTGCTTTTGCAACATTTTGAACTACTTCCCAAAACACACGTTCAAGCAGCCATTGGTGCAGAAAACCCATAAATCATGGCAACAGTGGAGGTAATGAGAAGAGAAGCAAAGATGCGGAGGCGCAAGGGT
>CAZRIB010000248.1:0-6263 GCA_964600035.1 uncultured Ardenticatenaceae bacterium
TTTAGGAACGAGAATGAAATAACCTACAAAACTGAGATTGGAGATTAGAGATTAGAGATTGGAGACCGGTGTAATCTCTAATCTCCAGTCTCTAATCTCCCGTAAGTTATTAAATCTTCATTCCTTAGCTTTTGGATGACTGGCTGAAATGCTCTATGCCAGATAACTTTTTGTGGCAGCAACGGCTTCGTCGCTGCGCAGGGACATGCAGTTGACACCCTGGACGACGCCTTCTTTTGGGGGGATTTCTTGGGCTTGAAAGCGGATGATTTTGCCTTGTTGTGATACGCAAAAGATGTCTTCTTCCGGGTAGATGGTGAAGGCGGCGGCGAGTTTTTTGGTTTTTAGGGCGATTTTGCCGCCTGCGCCGGGGGCTTTGTTGGCAGAAAATCCGCTCATCAGGCGGATGGTGCCTTTGCCATCTGCGCTGAGGAGGAAAACGCCGGTGTTGTCGGTAACGGCCGTTACCCCAATAATGCGGTCTCCCGGTTCCACACGCATCCCTTTTACCCCGCTGGCCGGTACCTGATTTTCACTAAACCGCACCCCTTTTCCCGACATCGTCGCCAAAAAAAGATCCTCATTCCCCTGAGTCCAGCAGGCGGCGGCCAAATAGCCCCCATCCTTAGGGTCATGAAAGCTCATGCCGGGAATAAGGTTGCTGCTTAAATAGCTGCCCCGAATGCGGCGAACCCAACCCCGTTCGCTAACCAGCACCACATTTGCGCCCTGTCCTTCCGGCAAAATTGTCACGATTTGCTCATTTGGGCGGAAGTTGAAGAGGCTGCTCAGTGCTGACCCTGTTCCTCGGAGTTCACTTTCGGCTATATCGCTGACTTGCAGCCGAAAGGCACGGCCGAAATTGGAAAACAACAGCACGCTTTGACTTTCTTCGGCAACAGCCAGGGCAATGGGCATGTCATTGGCCGCCAGATCCATATCCAAAATACCAACACCCCCGCGCCGCTGGCGGGTGTAGTAGTGGCGTGGCGTTCGTTTGAGAAGCCCATTTTTGCTTAATGTCAGAATGTTTACAGTTGTGGGGGGTTCGGATTGGTCGAATGTGGCGGCTGGCCGTCCCCCTTCGCCGCGCAAACGGTCAATTTCTGTTTCCAGATGTTCGATATATTGCACAATGTTGGGGGGAACCTGGCTTAAATCGGGGCGTTCAGTTGTCATGGGGTTATTCCTTTTTTGCCGGATGACGCTGGCAAAAAAATTGTAAATGGTAAATTGTGAACGATGAATGGTGAAGCGGACGCTTCATTCGCCATTTATACATTCTACCGACAATTCTTGTCGCAATTCTTGTCGATTTTGGTGTTGTTAGCGTCTACTGTTGTTTTATCACATCTGCCAAAGAAATGGTGGTGTTTTTGAAATTTTCAAAGGTCAAATCGCTAAATGGCAGGTTGTAGTGCTGCTGTACGGCGGCCATGAGGGCGAGGTAGTTGGTGAGTAAACGGCCGTCCCATACCAACTTTAGCGCGCTGGCTGCCTTTTTAATCTCTTGCTCTGGCCCTTCCAGCTCAATGAAGCTGCCAAAAGGAAGCTCGTCCAGAACAATTTCGACGTGCTGCCACTGGTAGGTTGTGCGGTATTTTTCGTAAATTTGAACGGGCTGAAAGCCCAAACGTCCGAAAATGGCAGCGGCCGTGTCCAGATCACTCACCTGGATTTCCAGCTCTTCCCGTACTTTTGCTTCGGTGGCATGGGGTGTGGTTGGTTCCGCTTTGAATGTAAGGGTAACGGCCGTGTCCTGTCGCAGACGAAGCAGTTGGCGCTGACGGAGTAAAAGGGAATCGGCCGTGTCCAGCCGCAAATTCCGCTCAAACACACGCGGTTTCACAAGCACTGCCCCAATGCCTAACACGCGGTCGTGCAGTGCTGCCAAATCTGAAACTAAAAACTTCACTTCGACTTCAAGGTGTTGTTTAGACACGGCCGTTTCATCCGCAGCGTTCAAATTATTCCCCCGTCGCATCACCAATAACTGCCAGCACCTGACCCTTCTCCACACTATCACCTGCGGCCGTATTTATCGCCAAAATCACCCCGTCCTTAGATGCCCGCAGCTCATTTTCCATCTTCATTGACTCCAAAATGACCACCTTATCCCCCTTCTTCACCACATCCCCCTCACTCACAGGCACAGCAATAATAATACCCGGCATTGGCGACTTTAACTCTACATTGCCAGTTACTTCCTTCACCGTGCCCCTGGCCTGCGCCAAACGATAAGCCCGTTCATCCTGCACTGTCACTTCATACAGTTCACCTTTCAGCAGCACTGTCGCCAAATCATCTTCAAAATCAACGGCCGCTTCCAAAGAACGGTTATTAATCAGCAAAGAAACCAGATTCCCCTCAGGCAGTTCCCGAAAATCCAGCTCATACTGCTCCCCGTTAACAAACAACGCCCCATCACCAATCTCAATTTCAAAAGATTTACCTTCTACAGAAGCATAATACTTATAGCGCATCACAACCCCCTATCGCCGCAGCCTTTCCCAGCGGCTGTACCATTTCCAATTAGATGTGTCTCTTTCGCCAGGAGCCACCAATTGACTGGAGCGCTCACCTTGCAAATGGGCAACCAAAACGGCCGCAACTGCCGCTTCCAAATGATCCGTCGCCTCCCGGTCACTCATACTAAAACGCTCCTCTACAAATTTTGTGTCAAACTGCCCGGTCAAAAAGCGATGGCTGTCCATCATATGCTGGTGAAACGGAATATTCGTTTTCACCCCCATAATCCGGTACTCCTCCAGCGCCCGGCGCATCCGCAGCACAGCCTCGCCGCGCGTTTCTCCGTAACAAATCAATTTGCTAATCATCGGGTCATAATAAGGAGTCACCTCATACCCGGCAAACACCCCCGTATCCACCCGCACACCCGGGCCGGTAGGCAGCCGGCTGGTCGTAATAGTGCCCGTAGACGGCATATAGTTTCGATAAGGATCCTCCGCATTAATACGACACTCAATTGCCCAGCCTTTCATTGTTACATCTTCCTGGGTCAGCCGCAGTTTGCGTCCACGCGCCACCCGCAGCTGCTCCACCACAATATCCACACCGGTGACCAGCTCTGTCACAGGGTGCTCCACTTGCAGGCGTGTATTCATTTCCAAAAAGTAGAAATTCTTATCCTTATCAAGTAAAAATTCAATTGTCCCTGCGTTGACATAATCCACAGCTTTGGCTGCGGCCACAGCAACAGCACCCATCCTTTGCCGCAGTTCTTCATCCACCACAAATGAAGGGGACTCTTCAATCAGCTTTTGGTGGCGGCGCTGGAGCGAGCATTCCCGCTCGCCTAAATGAATGACATTCCCATGAGCATCCGCAAGCAGCTGAATTTCAATATGCCGCCCTTCAGTGATCATTTTTTCAATGTAGACCGTATCATCACCAAAAGCCGCTTTTGCCTCTCGTCTGGCAGCCGCAATGGCATCCTGCAAATTTGCAGGGTCATACACCGGGCGCATCCCCTTACCGCCACCTCCTGCTGCCGCTTTTACCAGCACCGGAAAACCCATCTCATGGGCGGCGGCGATCATCTCTTCTTCATTTTGTCCTGGAGATGTTCCCGGCACAACAGGCACGCCTGCCGCCATCACCGTTTTTCTGGCCATCAGCTTGTCACCCATAACAGAAATGGCATTGGCTGGCGGCCCTACAAAAACAATGTCATTATCGGCACAAGCCTGGGCAAATTCGGCACGCTCTGCCAAAAAGCCATAGCCGGGATGGATGGCTTCTGCCCCGGAACGCTTGGCAGCGTCGATGATTTTATCGATGCGTAAATAACTATCTCGTGCAGGTGCTGGGCCAATGTAATAGGCTTCATGGGCATAGCGAACATGGGGAGCCAGTCTGTCTGCATCAGAAAATACAGCGACTGTGCGAATGCCTAATTGGTGACAGGCACGCAAAATACGCATGGCAATTTCGCCCCGGTTGGCAATGAGCAGTTTGTCGAACTTTTTTGTCAGTAATCCGTCTTTTCGTTTCATAGCATGCTTTACCAGTTGAAGATTGAAGATTAGAGATTAGAGATTGGCGCTTCTTCTCTTTATTCATCAATCATTTATGAATGATTCCCTTTACAGGGGGATATTCCCGTGTTTTTTGGGTGGGTTTTCGTCTCGCTTGTTTTGAAGCATGTTGAGCGCATTGATGAGGCGTGGACGGGTTTCGTGTGGCTCTATGACGTCGTCAATGTAGCCCCGCCGTGCGGCAACATATGGATTGGCAAATAGTTCTCTGTATTCGGCAACCAGTTCTTCTTTGCGTTTGATGGGGTCTTCTGCTTCTGCTAATTCGCGGCGATGGATGATGTTGACGGCGCCATCTGGCCCCATGACGGCGATTTCGGCCGTTGGCCAGGCCAGGTTCAGGTCTGCGCGGATGTGTTTGCTGTTCATGACGCAGTAAGCCCCGCCATACGCCTTGCGGGTGACAACGGTAATTTTGGGCACGGTGGCTTCGCAGAAGGCATAGAGTAATTTTGCGCCGTGCCGGATGATGCCGCCATGTTCCTGGTCTACGCCGGGCAGGAAGCCGGGGACATCTTCAAAGACGATGAGCGGGATGTTGAAGGCATCGCAAAAGCGGACAAAGCGTCCTGCTTTTTCACTGGCTTTGATGTCGAGAACACCGGCCAGCACCATCGGCTGGTTGGCGACGATGCCTACACTAAAGCCGCCGATGCGTGCAAAACCAATGACGATGTTGGCGGCAAAGTGTTCTTGTATTTCGTAGAATTCGCCGTTGTCTACGATGAGTTGGATGACTTCTTTGATGTCGTAGGGTTTGTTTGGGTTGTCGGGGACGATGGTGTCCAGGGCGGCTTCCATGCGCAGGCTGTCGTCTTTGGTGGGCTTGAAGGGGGGGTCTTCCATGTTGTTGGATGGCAGGTAGCTGAACATTTCACGAATGAGGAAGAGGCAGTCTGCTTCGGATTTGGCGGCCATGTGGGCGACGCCGCTTTGGGTGTTGTGTACCATTGCGCCGCCGAGTTCTTCAAATGTGACTTCTTCGCCGGTGACTGTTTTGACGACGTCGGGGCCGGTGATGAACATGTGGCTTGTGTTTTCGACCATGAAGATGAAGTCGGTGAGGGCGGGTGAGTAGACAGCGCCGCCAGCGCATGGCCCCATGATGGCGCTGATTTGGGGGATGACGCCGGAGGCGAGGGTGTTGCGCAGGAAGATGTCGGCGTATCCGGCGAGGCTGACGACGCCTTCCTGGATGCGGGCGCCGCCGGAGTCGTTGATGCCGATGACGGGGGCGCCGTTGCGCATGGCCATTTCCATGATTTTGACGATTTTTTCGGCGTGGACGCCGCTGAGGCTGCCGCCAAAGACGGTGAAGTCCTGGCTGAAGACGTAGACGAGGCGGTTGTCGATGGTTCCCCAGCCGGTGACGACGCTGTCGCCCAGGATGCGGTTGTTGGCCATGCCGAAGTTGTGTTCGCGGTGGGTGACGAGGCTGTCGATTTCGCGGAATGAGCCGCGGTCAAGAAGTAGTTCGATGCGTTCGCGGGCGGTCATTTTGCCTTGTTTGCGTTGACGTTCTTTGCGGGCTTCGCCGCCGCCTTCGAGGGCTTGTGCTTTGAGTTGTCTTAGTTTTTCAATTTTTGGGTTCATTGTTTTTCTATGGCGTTGGGCGGCCTGTGGTGTGCAGGCGGCTGCCATGCCTCCTTTTTGTTGGTGTTGTTTTGGTAAGGTTGGTGGTGGGAGACTGGTGGGGTTGTTGGGGGTCTGGTGTCAGTCTCTGGGTGTTTGTTTTGGGTTGGGTACGGCCGTTTCTTTTAGTGCCCAGCAGGTGTAGAGAGCGAATAGTGTGTAGAGGACGGCGTACAGGCTCCAGCTTTGCCGGGTGGTTTGGCTGGTGGCAAAGAGGAGGGTGATGGTTGTTTGGTATATGGCGTAGAGCAGGATGGCGAGGGGAATGGTGTGTCGGGTTGGTGCCTGGCGGGTTAACGGCCGTTTCCGCCATAACAGTGCTGTTAATGTCCAAAACAGTGCCATCCAAAACAGGGCTGCAACCAGTCGAAAAGTAGGGCTGGGTGTGGTTGGCCATTTGGTAAATAGTGGCAGTTGGTAGATGATTGCTATGGCTTTGCCTGCGTTCCATGTCCCTAATAGAAAAACCCCCCACAGCACGATGGTTACGGAAAACGGCCGTTTTTGTAAAAATTGTGGCATCATTGGGAAGATTATAAAGGAAGGTGTGCCGGTCGGGTAGGGATATTTTGC
>CAZRIB010000249.1:0-2296 GCA_964600035.1 uncultured Ardenticatenaceae bacterium
GAGATTGAACCAATCTAATCCCTCATTTCACATGTGACTGAGTACTCTGGTGATTTCGTCGGAAAATGGTATACAGACTTCGGGTTACGTGTATTAGGGATTGGTTATTGGGATGAGTGAGAAAAGTACGCGAAAGTGGATAGCTGTGATTTTGCTGGCATTTGTCTTTTTTGCCACAGCCAGCAGTGTGATTAACCCGCTTTTTGAAGCAACAGATGAGCTGCGCCATTACCGCTTTGTGCAGCACATTATCCAACGCCGCGCTTTGCCCGTGCAAGGTGAAGTAGGGTGCAGTGCGCAAGGGCATCATCCGCCGCTTTTTTATGCCACCGCCGCGGCTGTCACCTTTTGGGTGGATACAGGCCATGATGTGTGTACCACGCTGGAGGACAATCCATTTTGGGCGTACCGTGCCTGGGAAGTGGGACGAGACAATAAAAATCAATATCTGCACACAGCGGCGGAGGCCTTCCCTTGGTCTGGTGAGGCGTTGGCTGCCCACCTGACAAGGCTGGTAAATGTGGCTTTTGGCACGGCCGTTGTCTATTTGACGTTCTTGATTGGCATGGCGATTTGGCCGAAACGGCCGTTTCTGGCACTGGGAGCAACCGCATTTGTGGCCTTTAACCCCATGTTTGTCTACATGAGCGGCTCCGTCAACAACGACGTGATTGCCGGGTTAGCCGGTGCGGCGGTCACACTGGCTGTTGTCCGTCTTGTCCGCGATGAACATGGATTGAGCCGCCGCTGGGGTGTGGTGCTGGGCATTCTCTATGGGCTGGCTTTGCTGAGTAAGTTTAATCTGCTGGCGATTGCCGCCACTATAGAAACGGCCGTTACCTACACCGCATGGCGCAAAAAACAGTGGCGGCTCTGGCTGGAAACCAACCTGCTCATTGCAGGCTTCACAGTGCTGCTGGCAGGCTGGTGGTTTGTGCGCAACCAACTCCTCTATGGCGAACCAACAGGCGTAAAGCGGTTAACCGAATTGTGGGGCGCACGCGATCCCAGGGAAAGTTGGGGAGCAGCCATTTTTGAACTGCCCTACTTGTGGACCAGCCTTTGGGGACGGTTTGGCTATGGGCAAGTCCCCATGCCAGATGGCATCTACATGGCCCTGTGTTGGATTGTGGGGTTAGGGCTGGCTGGCTGTGTGCTGCCCTTTGTGCGCCGAAATCGGGCAGAATTGGCACAAATTTGGCCGTCGCTGGGGCTGCTGCTGCTAAACTGCATCCTCTTTTTTGCCGTCATTTTCAATTATTTGCTCATCAGCCCGGCCGGGCCAATGGGACGCTTTTTCTTCCCGGCGCTGCCTTCTTTGGCAATTCTCACGTTTTATGGCTGGAGCCGGTGGCTGGCATGGGTGAATGGCCTGCGTGCCGGTGAAGGTGAAGCAAAGGGGCTGGCTGCTCTGGCATTGGCGGGGATGGCCGGCTTAACGGCCGCTGCCATTTTTGGCTACCTGGCATTTGCTTTTTCCAGACCCAAGTCGTTTGCAGTAGATACGGCCGTGCCCAACCCTGTCAATGCCCGCTTCGACACTTTTGTCACTTTGCACGGCTACCAACTTTCTCCCACAACCGTTGAGCCGGGTGGCTACATTGACATTTCATTGTATTGGGATGTATTGGGCACGCCGCCGGGCAATTACCTGTTGTTTGTCCATCTCATTGACCAGGAGACGGGCACCATTATTGCCCAGCGCGATACCCACCCCGGTCTTGGGAACTTTCCCAGCAGCCAATGGCAAGCTGGCGACAGGTTTATAGAGGAAGTGCGCCTTTATTTACCAGAAACGGCTTACACGCCTGCCAATGCCGAACTACGGGTGGGGTTCTATGCGCCCGGGCCAAATGGTTACCGGCTGGGCATTACCGGCACAGACGGGCAGGGGCTGGGAGATTCGCTGGCTTTAGGGACGGTGTCGGTTGTGCCCTGGCAGGGAGAAACGGCCGTAACAGGTGTGCCCAATCCGCTTGACCAAAATTTCAACAATGAAGTCAGGCTTGTTGGCTACCAATATAACAACCGCATCCTTTCACCTGGGGACGTTTTAACTATTGACACTTACTGGCAACCCCTGCCATCATTAACCCGCGATTATCGTTTACAATTTTGGGTATGGGATGAAAATGGAAATGTGTCTGCGCGTTGGGAAGGTGAACCGGCTGCTGGCCCAATGACGACGTGGGAAACAGATGAGGTTGTTGTGGTAGAAACGGCCGTTTCTCTTCCAGATGATCTACCTCCTGGAACGTACACCATCCATTTAGCCTTAATTGAACCTGTAACTGGC
>CAZRIB010000249.1:2396-6219 GCA_964600035.1 uncultured Ardenticatenaceae bacterium
CAAGATTAGTTGCAGAGGTGCTTAGTGACTGCGGATTCCAATCGCCGTATTCGCATCGGATTTGTCATTGCAGTTTTATTTGCGGGTGTTGTTGTTTATATCTTGCTGCCATTGTCTGCCAGCTCATGGTGGCGGCATCCGTTTCCCGGCCTGGTGCTAGACCCCAATTTGGTGATTAATGACACGGCCAGCGAGGATTGGGCCGCCCGTCTGGTGGAGCCGCCTGTTAAGTATCCGGAACGGGTAACGGCCGTTAATGGGCAGCCCGTATCATCCAACAAGGAATTCTGGACACGCCTGCAAGCCTTCTCTCCCGGAGATACCCTCACCATCACGGTAGAACAGCCAACCAACTCGACTATCAAGGCAGATGAGACACGGCCGTTAACCCGCACCTTCACCACTACCCTCACCAACTTTTCCAGCCGCGACAAATGGAACCACTTTTGGATCATCTACCTGACCGGCTTAAGCTGGCTCATTGGCGGCATCTGGACATTCTGGCTGCGCCCCCATTCCGAGGCAGCCCAAATTTTCGCCCTGCTCATGGCCTTTGGGTCTGTTGCCATCGGCGGCTTGTTTGATTTGGTTACATCCCAGTGGGTTATTCGCATCTGGATAGCAGCACTGCCATTAACGGCCGTATGGATCGTATGGCTGGCTGGCATATTCCCATACCAAACCCGCCTCTTCAAAAAATATCCCGGCATCAAATATATACTCCTCCTCCTGGGCATCATTGTTGCCATTTGGGGGCAGCTTTGGCTCACTTCAAACCGCGACCCATGGGCATACGCCATTCCCTGGCGAGCGGCTTACGCTTTGAGCGGGCTGGGTGTCCTGATAGCTATTATCATTTTGGGGTACCGTGCCTTTCGCTCCCCTTCTCCACTCGTTCGCCAGCAAACCCGCTTCATTTTAATTGGCGCCTTCCTTGCCTTTACACCGGTAACCATTGCCTTTTTCACTCTGGCAAGTAAATCCACCACACCTGAATGGTTCACACCTACTGTCTACATTATCCCAATCATCATCTTCCCTATCGCCATAGGCTATACCATCATTCGCTACCGTTTGCTGGACCTGGAAATTGTTCTCCGGCGAGGGGTAGCCTTTGGCCTGCTGACGACCATTTTGGTAGGCGCATTCGTTCTCATTACCACAGGTCTTACCCTCACCCTCAATCCCAACATTGATTTGAGCAATCCCCTTATTTTAGTACTTTACCTGATTCTGGTTGCCCTGGTTTTTGACCCCCTGCGCACCAAATTGCAGCAAGCAGTAGACCAATATTTCTTTCGGCAGCCGGTGGCATTTGACGAATTACTACGTGCATACAGCCGTGAATTGACAGCCACGGTTGATGCTGACCAAATTGCGGCATGCCTGATCAAATATGCTCATGCCGGTATTCCAGAGGCAGAGCCACTGCTGTTTTTGCCAGATGAAAAAGCGCGAAGTTTTGTGAGCTATACAAATGGACACAAACCCTTCATTGAAGAGACATCGCCTTTGGTGCAGTGCCTGAAGGAAGAAGATGGCATTGTTGATTTGGCAGAAGAACGGGCATGGCCAGAAGCGTTAAAAACCCATCAAGCAGAAGTACAAGCGTTGGATGCGGCCGTTTTGGTGCCAATGAAGAATGGGCGTGATTTGTTAGGCTGGCTGGCTTTGAACCGGAAAAGCTCCGGCCAACATTACACACCTTCTGAAATGTCTTATCTGGCAACATTGGCAGACCAATCTTTAATTGGCCTGGAGCGTGCCAATGTGCTGCGCCGTTTGCAGGCCAGGGTGACAGAACTGGACACACTAAGTCAATTTTCTCAGGTTTTGAATATCACCATTAATATGGATGATTTGATGGAGCTGGTTTACACCAGCTATCATCGTGTTTTTCAGGTGAATGATTTTTATATTGCTTTGCGAGATGATGTGACTGGCCGGTTGTATATGGCTTTTTGTGTGGAAGAGGATGAGCGGCATGAATCGAAGGAGGGCAAGGGGCATTGGGTGGACAGCCCGCATGTGACACAGGCGGCAAATACCGGGCAGCCAAGCTTTTTAACGGATGAAAACGGCCGTTTCTGGGCAATTGCCCCCTTAAATGCCGGTGCAGAAACCATTGGCGTGTTATACGGCACGTATACCGGCCAATCGCTAGACCCGCACAAACGACAAAACCAGCTTTTCACCGTCTTTGCCGACAGAACGGCCGTTGCCCTGGAACGCCTGCTCACCCGTCAAAATCTGGAAGAATACGCCCGCCAGCTAGAAATCATCAACGAAATCACCCTTTCCCTGGCCGCCACACTGGAACTGGAACCCCTGCTCAACCTGATTCTGGACAAAGCCATTGAACTGCTCAACACAGAAGCGGGCACATTTATGTTAACCATACCAGACACCGGCGAACTGGAATTTCGGGTTGTACGCGGGCCAGCCAGCGATCATCTAATTGGCACAAAGCTGCCCATTGGCACAGGGTTGGCAGGTACGGTCGCCCAAACTGGCCGCCCTGTGCTGGTAAACCGTGTCCAGGAAGACAAGCGTTGGTTTGACAAGGTGGATGAAGCCACAACCTTTGAGTCGCAATCTATATTGACAGTGCCCATGCTGCGCCAAAATACTGTTTTGGGTGTGCTTCAGGTTATCAACAAGAAAAATGGTGCTCCTTTTGATGAGAGCGACCAAAGGTTGTTGATGTCGTTTGCCAGCCAGGCTGTTGTGGCATTGGAAAATGCCCGCCTGCTGGCGCAAACAGATGAAGCATTGCAAAAACGCGTAACTGAGCTGTTTATGCTCCAGCAGCTTGACCGTGATTTGAACACGACGCTGGATTTGGAGCATGTGCTGAATTTGACGCTGGATTGGTCGCTGCGTATTTGTAAGGGGACGGCCGGGGCTGTGGTGCTGTTGGCAGAAGATGAACGGCCGTATCTGGCAGCATCTCGTGGCTATGATGATTCCTTTAAGCAGCTCATTTCCCAGTCTCAAAAAATAGAATCTGGTCTGGTAGCCCGTGTTTTGAAAAGCGGCCAGCCTTATGTTTCGGCAAATGTGCATGAGGAACCGGATTATGTCGCCGCTTCCTTTGAAACTCATTCCCAAATGACGATTCCCATCATTCACAAACAGCAGCTCATTGGGGCATTGGCCATAGAAAGCGACCAATTGGATGCCTTTGATGAAGAAGCATTGGAAACGGCCGTACGCATGACCAACCATGCGGCCGTTGCCATTGCCAACGCACTCCTTTACCAACAAGTCAATGACGCAAACCGGGCAAAATCCGAATTCGTCTCCATGGTTTCGCACGAACTAAAAACACCCATGACCTCCATGCGCGGCTACACAGACCTGATCCTTTCCGGCATGACTGGGCCGCTTACCGACCAGCAGCGCAGTTTTCTGGAAACCATTGCCGCCAACATTCGCCGCATGAGCCAGCAAATTCAAGACCTCACCGACATTTCCCGCATTGAAACAGGGCAGCTTCGTGTTGAAATGATGCCAATAGCCTTTACCAACGTCGTCAGTGACACATTGCAATCGGTACGTGCCCTGTTTGAAGACAAGAAAACGACCCTGCATGTAGAACTGCCAGATGATTTGCCTGTGGTCATGGCAGATAAGGACAGGATGGTGCAGGTGCTCATTAATTTGCTCAGTAATGCCTGCAAATATTCACCGCCGGAGTCGGATGTTTATTTGACCTTTAAGACGACGGAGATGCCTCTTCGTTCTGAAGATAAGGCAGAACCTGTTGTGTTAATCTCTGTTCGGGATACGGGGTATGGTATTTCTGAGGAAGATCAAAAGA
>CAZRIB010000250.1:0-6210 GCA_964600035.1 uncultured Ardenticatenaceae bacterium
TGCGCTTTCGGCCGTGACCGGCTCATGGGGGTAGGTGTAATCTTCATGACACTGTTTGCATTGCAGGGGGCCATTTTCCAGGCTGTCACCGTGTACAGAGTCGTGGAAGGTGCCTGGGTCAATGGTGGCCGATTTTGTGTCGCCATTGGGGAAGGTAAGGACGAGACCTTCTTGCTGGTGACAGGCCAGGCAGTAATCGTTGGTGACATACTGGCTTTGGAACAAGCCGTCCTGGATGATTTGTTGCAGCAGGTTGGCGTCGTTGGGTGCGTCTTCGACGTTGTTGTGGCAGTTGACGCAGGTTTCTATGCCATCGCCATTTTGCCACTGTTCGTTGGTGATGACGTTGTGGCCGCCATGGCAGCTTGTACAGCCAACGGCCGTTTCGCTGCCTGCATCGTTTGCTTCTGGGTGGCTGGTGAGGTGAGGTTCTACGTGACACCGCTCACAAATGCCGCCTTTGTCTAATTGGTAGGCTTCCAGATTTTCGGCCGTGACGGCATCATGCGGGTATTGGTAATCGTTGACGGCGTGGCAATCGGTACAGCCGAGTGGGGTTTCAGCGTGGGTTCCGTGTGCAGAGCTGTCGAGTACGGCCGTATCAACTAATACAGAAATCATTTCGCCGGAAGCCAGTTCAATGACGGCCTCTGTGTCTGTGTGGCACAAAATACAGGCCTCGTCATCTTCCGTCACGCCTTTAGCAACGATTTCCAGATTGAACTGCTGGGGGGCTGCTGTGTTGGCACTGATAACGGCCGTTTCCGGGGCTGTATCCTGGCTAAATGCGGCAAAAGCCAACTGGACACCCCCGGCAACCAGCACAATCATAGCCAGAATGACCAGGACAGCTTGCCAGCGATATTTATTGCGAAGGTTTATCATTTTCGGTAACAAGTTCGTCTCCTCTTGCCATGAGCAGCGCTTGTAATCCGCGACAACAAAAGAGACACAGGGGAGTGACAGAGATTCGGCTCCCCTGTGAAATCATCAATTTGGGCCGAGGTTATGGTGTGGGTTCGGCCGTTTCTGCCGGGGCTGGCGGGTTGTGATACCCCAATGCCGCCTGCATCAACGTGTCATTGTCAAAATTGTCGGCAATACCACCCTCACTGTGGCAGCTGCGGCAGGCAAAATCCAACGAAAGCTGCGATGCCGCCACCGTGCCATCCTCGTTAAACTGACTCACCAGGGTTGGCTCAATTGCCATCAAGTGTGTACGAATGTCACCAGAGAAAATTTCAGGGTCAGCTAAAGCGCTCTTGGTAACACGCGGCATGTGGCAGTCAATACAGTCGATATTGAACCGCTCGTGGACCTCATTTGGTTTGTTGTTGGCCTGATCAAAGTGACAGTTTTCGCAAGTGGTGCGGGTGGTTTGCTGGTTGGCTTTGCGGAGCTGCACCACACCGGCATGTGGATCGTGGCAAACCACACAGTCAATCACCACATGCTTGCTCTGGAACAGTTCTTCATATTGTTCGTGGTGCTGGATAAAACCGCCCTTGGCATTTACTTCTTCCACTGCGCCGCGAGAATGGCAGCTGCCGCAAGATTCGGCATCCCGGTCAACATCCATGCCAAAGGCAAGCGGGTTGTTTACATGCAAACTGCCGGGGCCATGACATTCTTCACATTGAATGCCGTCTAATGCCCATGTACCAATCAATCCGGGTTTGCCGTCCTGGTTGCCGGTGGGCAAGTAGCCAGTGGTGTGGCATGTGCCGCAGTTGTAGGGTTTTTCTTCTCCTACATGGTAGGGCACCCAGTTTTCACCCATTTTTAGCTCGTCGTTGTAAAGGTTGTATTGGTTCACAAAGTTCTCTGCATCGCCGCCATCTTTTGGTGTGGTGATGATGAAGCCATCTTGATTCACAAAACGGGCTTTCCAGTTGTAGCCACCAATGACATACAGAATGTCATCCCATGTATACCCTTCCGGCGGTTCTGGTACTTCTGTGAAGGGATACTGCGGCGGCTGGCCGTCTACAACGCGGTTTAGTTTCCAGGGGTGGCCGCTGTTCATAAAGACGGTGTAGATTTCTTCATGGCATTCGCTGCATGCTTCGCTGCCTGTAAAAGATGGGGGTTCAAAGCTCAGACCGTCTTTCCCTGCGGGACCGGCCGGTCCTGGCGGGCCTTGGGGGCCTTCTGGGCCTGGCAGCCCTTGCGGGCCTTCTGGGCCTTGCGGGCCTGGTTCTCCGGGCTGCCCTGCACAGCCAACCAGTGCAAGGGCGATGATTAGTAAAATGATGGTAACCCAACGTTTGCCTTGCATTACTGCCTCCTGAAAAAGCGATTAAGGATGTTTTTGGTGTGTGGTTTGTGCTTCTTTAGTCGCCAAACTCAACTCATTAAGAGCTAAGGGAATTTTAATGAAATCCTTATCTTTCGTTATTTGAAGTATAGTTTGCGGGGGTGGGGGCAACTAGTGACATTTGTCACAAACATGGGGGATTTAACCCAAGCAGAATGCTCGAGTGTGGGGAATTACACCCATGCGGGGTGTCATAAAAAGGTATGAAACTGGAGAAATATGGGTAAAGTTATGAAAAATTAAGCAATGCTGCTGGCTAAACGGCCGTTTCCACTGCAATCTCTTCAATAGTGGGTAAAGATGGCCAGGCACCCGTTTGGCTAACGGCCGTTAACTGCTGCAGCACAATATTGTCGGGATGGGTCAAAAAGTCCCAAAAAGCCATTTGCGCCCGGGTAGCCGCACGTCCAGAGATGCGGCCAATATAAATATCCTGCTGCAAATTCAGCCCGCGCACCTTGATTTTTGCCACCTTTTTATTCACCAGCCGCGATACAACCATTTGCGACACAAAGCTAACGCCAATTCCTTCCTGCACAGAAAACGCAATCGCTTCTGAATTTCCCAGCGTTAAAGTTGCCGTCAGATCAGAAAGCTCAATGCCAAGCTCCTTCAGTCCTTCCTGCATCACACTTCGGGTTCCTGAGCCTTCCTCTCGTAGAATGAAATGGGCATCCAGCAGCTCTTCTGGCTCAATTTCACCTCTTTCCGCCCAGGGATGGGAGAGGGGAGCAATGAGAATAACAGGATCAGTGATGATTTTTCGGTATTCCACCTCTTTATAAAACTCCCGCGCACTGGCCAGGGCAACATGCACATTCCCTTCACACAGCATCTTCATGGCCTGATGCCGGGAAGTGACATAGCAGCTTGCTTCTACTTTGGGGTGGCGGCGCATGAATTCGGCCAGCAGAAATGGCAAGACATATTTGCCCACTGTGGTGCTGCATCCCACAAAAAGGTGACCAAAAATCTCCCCTTTTAACGATTCCATGCTTTCTTCGATGTTATGTGAAAGCTGCACCAGTTCTTGTGCCATTGGCAGCAGCATTTCGCCCGCAGCCGTTAGTGTGAGATGGCGGCCAGAACGAATAAACAGGGGCATATCGAAATGGGTTTCCAGTGCCTGGATGTGTTGGCTGACACTGGGCTGGGTCATATGAAGCTGCCGGGCTGCGGCCGTAAAGTTTAATGTTTTTGCGGCTGTTACAAAGACGTTTAGTTGGTGTGCATCAAGCATGGAATCCTCTCTTGATGATATTTGTTGGGGGTGCTGCAAGGGGGTCTCCCCCAGACCATGCCCTGATTATTGAATGATTTGCATTAAGGCGGCAAGTGTTAAATGTCACGAAATCATAGTTTTTGCTTATCTACAGACATTAGTAAAACCAATAAGCTTTGGCTATGTTTTCTATTGTCTACCCCATGCGAATGCTTATAATGAAATTAGTTCTATATTTCACAAAGTCGTGTCTGGAAAATTTGGTGACTTCGGATACGGCCGTACTTGTATGTAGAAGGAGGGTTTTACATGCAGCAAAAACGAATCTCTTTTCTTGTGGGGAGTATCGTGGTTGTTGCCTTGCTGTTTTTGACAGCAGGTTTGGTTTGGTACGACAGTGCCGCCGCACAAACAGATGAAGAACCGGCCAAAGGCAACGACGATGTTTACACCCCCTCAACCGCCGACCACACCCAGTTTGAAGTGCTTCAACAACCATTCAAAACGGGGCCAGAAGTAACGGCCGCTTGCCTTGAATGCCACACGGAAGCAGCCAAGCAGGTGATGGAAACACCCCACTGGAATTGGTCACTGCAAACGGAAAATGGCGAAGTTGTTGGCAAGCAAAATGTTATCAACAACTATTGTGTGGCGTTAAGTTCTAATGAGCCGCGCTGCACAAGCTGCCATGCCGGTTATGGCTGGAATGGCAACGAGCCGTTTGACTTTACCAAGGAAACCAATGTGGACTGTCTGGTTTGCCACGATACAACCGGCCAGTACAAAAAGTTCCCGGCCGGTTCAGGCCATCCGGTGTATGAAGAAAAAGAGTTCCCGCCGGGCAGTGGCAAAATCTGGTATCCGCCGAATTTGACCGAGATTGCCCAAAATGTGGGGGCAACGAGCCGGGCGACTTGTGGCGCGTGTCACTTTTATGGCGGCGGCGGCGATGGCGTGAAGCATGGCGATTTGGATTCTTCCATGACGAACCCCAGCCGTGACCTGGATGTGCATATGGATGCCGAGGGGCTGGACTTTGCCTGTACGGAGTGCCATGTAACAGAAGGGCATAAAGTGCCGGGCAGCCGTTATGAGATGACGGCCGTTGACACACACGGGCTTGATTTGCCAGTGCGGGAAGGTGATGTTGCCACGTGCGAATCTTGCCATGGCCTGACACCCATGCAAGATGCCAAACTGAATGACCACGTGGACAAAATTGCCTGCCAGACGTGCCATATTCCAGAGTTTGCCCGTGTGCGGCCCACAAAAATGTGGTGGGACTGGTCGCAGGCGGGTAAAAAGAATGAGGATGGCACCCCTATTGTGACCAAAGACGATAATGGCTGGGTGACATACGACACCAAGAAGGGCGAGTTTGTCTGGGAAATGAATGTTGTGCCGGAGTATGTCTGGTTTAATGGCACGTCGGACTACATGACCATAGGCGAAAAGATTGACGACACGCAGGAAGTGGTGACGTTGAACCCGATTGGTGGCAGCCCGAATGACCCCAACGCGCGCATCTGGCCGATGAAACTGTTCCAGGGTATGCAGCCTTATGATCCGGTGAACAAGGTGCTTGTTGTGCCTAATTTGTTCCCGTCTAACCCGGATGATAAAGAGGCGTATTGGAAGTCGTATGACTGGAATTTGGCAATTGAAACGGGGATGGCTTCAGTCGGTCAGCCGTACAGCGGCGAGTATGACTTTGTTCGCACGCAGATGTATTGGCCGATTACCCACATGGTTGCGCCGAAAGAGGATGCGTTGGCTTGTGAAGATTGCCATAGTGAAAACGGCCGTTTAGCCGGACTGGAAGGCGTTTACATGCCGGCCGTCACCCAAAACAATACCGTAGATACCATCGGTTGGGGCGCGTCACTGCTGGCCCTGGTGGGAGTGGTTACCCACGGTACAGCCCGGTTTGCCAGCCGGAAGAAAAATGGAGGTAAATAAGATGAAGCGGGCATTTATCTACAAGCGGTTTGAGCGGTTTTGGCATTGGATGCAGGCGCTGCTCATTCTCACATTGGGGCTGACCGGCTTTGAAATTCACGGTTCTTTCAAGCTGTTTGGATACGATCAGGCAGTAAAAATCCACAACACAGCCTTGTGGCTTTTCCTGGGGTTGATTGTGCTGGCAATTTTTTGGCACTTCACCACTGGCGAATGGAAGCAGTATCTACCCACCGGCGGCAAAGTGTCTACGATGGTGAAATATTACACATCGGGCATTTTCCGCAATGAGCCGCACCCGTACAAGAAGAGCGAACTGTCAAAACTGAACCCGCTGCAGCGAGTAACATATCTGGGCTTTAAGCTGGTTATTGTGCCTGTGCAGGTAACAACTGGTTTGCTTTACCTTTATTACAACAAATGGCCGGAATGGGGTTTTAATGGCAGCTTGAATGTGGTGGCACTGATTCACACGATTGGCGCGTTTACGCTGGTTGTGTTCTTCATCATTCACCTGTACATGATCACCACAGGCCGCACGGTGACATCTAATCTGAAGGCGATGATTACCGGATGGGAGGAGCTGGAAGAGGATACGGCCGTACAGCAAGACCCGGTTGAGCTGCCTGCACTGACAGGTGATTAACAATTCACTTTTCTGATTTACTTGCTCCTTAGACAAAGCGCGTCATGCAAATGGCGCGCTTTTTTT
>CAZRIB010000251.1:0-6192 GCA_964600035.1 uncultured Ardenticatenaceae bacterium
AACTTGCCACATGCAACTTGCCACTTGCCATATGATGCGGCAACCTCTCTTCCGGCGGCACACTATTTGGTGGATGGTATGACGGCATGACGGCTTGTCTTGAATTATGCCTAAACTATTGTATAGTTGAATTTGAGTGAACTGCTCGCTTTACAAAAATCTGTTTCCCATAAGCAAGTGAATAAAAAGAGGTGACTGGTGACTGTTCAAAACGCGCTCCTGGATTTGTCTTTGATGGAACCGGTGATTGCTGAATTTAACGGCCGTTCCCGTGATGCCCTCCTCCCCATGCTGCACAAACTGCAGGAAATTTACGGGTGGCTGCCACCAGAAGCCCAGGAAGCCGCCAGCCGCACCCTCCACATTCCCCTCGCCGACATTCACGGCGTTATCGAGTTCTACACCATGTTTTACAACCAACCCACTGCCAAACGGGTTGTGCGCGTTTGTGAAGACATCGCCTGTTCCCGCGCAGGGTGTCACGCTGTTATGGCCGCCATAGAAGCCAAACTCGGCCTTCAACCCGGTGAAACCAGCGCCGACGGCCAGATAACCTATGAACGTGTGCCTTGTCTGGGTTTATGTGAACATGCACCCGCCGCCTTGAATGGCAAACGGGCAGGGGGCAGCCTGACCCCGGAAAACGTTCCCGAATTTTTGGACGGCACACTGCCGGAGCCAGCCGCAAAACCATACGGTGGGCCGTTTATCACTTTGTCGCGCATAGGCAAAGTAGACCCTACCAGTCTGGCAGATTACAAGGCTTTTGGCGGTTACCAGGGCCTGGAAAAAGCGCTGGCAATGACCCCGGAAACGCTTATTGCTACCGTCGATGAATTTGACATTTTGGGACGGGGCGGCGCAATGTTTCCCTTGGGACGCAAATGGTTGTTTACGCGGGGTGCACCCGGCCATCCATCGGAAAAGCACATTGTGGTGAATGCCGATGAGAGTGAACCGGGGACATTTAAGGATCGCTGCATTATGGAGGAAGACCCTTTTGCCGTTATTGAAGCAATGACGGTTGCGGCGTATGCAGTTGGGGCGCAAAATGGCTGGATTTTTGTGCGTGGGGAGTACCCGCGTGCCCATGACCGGCTGCACCATGCAGTGGCGGAAGCCAGAAAAGCCGGTTATTTGGGCGCAAATATCATGGGGAAAGAGGGTTTTCATTTTGATGTGCATGTCCGGTTGGGGGCAGGGGCGTATATTTGCGGCGAAGAGACGGCGCTGTTTGAGGCGATTGAGGGTAAACGTGGCTTTCCCCGTATTAAACCGCCGTTTCCAACAACGCATGGGCTGTTTGGTCAGCCAACGGCCGTAAACAATGTAGAAACCCTCACTGCTCTGTTAACCGGCTTGCAAATGGGACCAGCCGCCTGGAATCTCATTGGTCATGCAGACTCCCCGGGGACGAAACTGTTTTGCCTAAGTGGTGACATTGTTCACCCCGGTGTCTATGAAGTTCCCTTTGGTCTTACCTTTCGCCAAATGATAGAGTTGGCAGGTGGCGTTCGGGAAGGGCGGGCGGTAAAAGCCGTACTTGTCGGCGGTGCAGCCGGTAAGTTTATTGGCCCTGACCAGTTGGACATTGAATTAACTTATGACGCATTGAAAAAGGCGCAAATCCCGCTCGGTTCTGGCGTGATGATGGTGTTTGATGAAACGGCCGATTTGCGCCAACACCTGTATGAATTGACCCACTTTTTTGCCCATGAAAGCTGTGGCAAATGTTTCCCTTGCCAACTGGGAACCCAGCGCCAAATGGAATTAATGGAAAAATTGGTGCATGATGGCCGGTTAACGGCCGTAGACACCCACACCCTGCAAGACATCGGCTTCACCATGACCCAAACATCCCTTTGCGGGTTGGGGCAAACGGCCGCATCTGCCATCCTGAGCGCCATCAACCTTTGGCCTGAGGTAATTACAAATGACCAACCATAACAACAGACTTTACAACGGCATTGCTGCCGAATACACGGGCATCAAACCTGCCCACTACATCGCAATTTCAGAAACGGCCGCTTTCGACATAGAAGGCGACCTGGTTGAAGAAGCCCAAATTTGCATTTCGGTAAACGGAAACGAATGGGCAACATTCATGGCATCCCCCCAAAACCTGAAAGAAATGGCACTCGGCTTTCTAGCCAACGAAAACATCATTACATCCCTGGCAGACGTGCGAGACATACACATATCCCGCCAAAAAACCTGTGTAGACGTGTGGCTCCACGATTTGGAAAAAGAAAGACCGCGAAAATTCATCATTACGGCTGGCTGCGGCGGCGGCATCACCTTCGACGATCTCTCTGCAAAGCATGAGCCATTACAAAACAACTTAACCGCAGCCCCCAAAACATTAGCCAAATTAATGCGAGAGGTGCATTTGGGAGCAAATTTGTACCGTCGTGCCCGTGGAATCCATACGGCCGCCCTGGCCAATGCCGATGGGCTGCTGCTGCAAGTGGAAGACATTGGCCGTCACAACTGCATGGATAAATTACGCGGTCTGGCATTGATGGAAAACATAGAAACAGAAGGGCATATTTTGCTCACAAGCGGCCGTATCTCTTCAGAAATGATCAACAAGGCGCGGCGCATGGGAACCCCCATCGTATGCTCGCGCACTTCACCAACAACCATGTCTGTGGCATTGGCCAACGCATGGAACATGACCATTGTGGCTTATTTGCGTCAAGACAGAATGCGCGTCTATACCCATCCTGAACGCATCGTGACTGTATAGGTCTAAAGTAGAGATTGGAGATTGGTGACAGGTTTGCAAGGGGCAAGGTACAAGCCGCAGTTCCCAAGCCACTTTGTCCCCCTGTCACCTTATCACCCTGTCAACTTTATCATCCCGCCGTTACCGGCCTAGCCAAGAGGTGTATGCAGCAATGAGTGACCTGATAACCCTAACCATTGATGGCAAACGTGTTTCCGTTCCCCAGGGAACGACGATTCTGGAGGCTGCCGCTCAGGCAGGGATAGAGATTCCGGTTATTTGTTACCATCCTCATTTAACGGCGAATGGCCTGTGCCGTATCTGCTCTGTGGATGCCGGGCAGCGGGTTCAGGTGGCTGCCTGCGTCACAGAAGCCCGCGAAGGGATGGTGATTGAAACCCAAAGCGATGGTGTGCGCCGGGCACGGCGAACCATTTTGGAAATGTTGGCGTCTACGGTGCAGCTAGAGGAAGCCCCGGAGATTGTGGCAATGATGGATGAATATGGCGCGGATGAAACACACTTTGCCAATGGTGTCCGGCGGGAATCGCCACTTTATGACGACAATCCATTTTTTGTACGCGACTATAACCAGTGTATAAATTGCTGGCGCTGCGTGCAGGTTTGCGCCGACGATGCCCAATATGCCTTTGCCCTGACATTTAACGGCCGTGGCTTTCATACCACCATTGCTACATCCCTCAACAAACCGATGACAGAAACCACATGCGTCTTTTGTGGTCAATGCGTTGGCGTATGCCCCACAGGTGCACTTAAACCAAAGCGACAGGCCCTTTTGGAAGAAGGCCAAAACCCGGATGACATCTTTTTTGCAACACGTCCTCGTGGGTTAGGGCGCAAAGGATAGTACACGTAACCCGAAGTTCGTATACCGTTTTCCGCCGAAACCACCAGAGGCAGCATACACGGAAAACGGATTACCGAATACGGATAGTAGGTACTTTGCCATCCTTTCATGCTTTGTAACCCTGCAGTTAATATTCAGCCGCATTCCAAAATCACAATTTTATTTAATTCATGCGTGTAGCCAGCTCGATTGTTGATGAAAAGACAAGTTTAGTGGTTGTTTGTCATATTTATTTGTGAAATAATTCACTAATAAATATGATCTACGTGGTTGATAATAAAGGTGGGTCATACAGGTGTTTCAATGGCAGGTGTGCAGGCTTACAAACTGCTGCTTGCTTTAATCATCGATCACGATTCATAAATCATTCGTTCAGGAGGGTAAATGACAAAAAGAGTGCAAGCGAAAGGTAAGGCCAATGGCACTGTTCAAAGTGGCCACCCTAGTGGCGATGAGCGGTACAAGGCTATTGACTTGACCATGAAACGGTTTAAGTACCAAAAGGATGCCTTGCTGGAAGTTTTGAATACGGCGCAGGCAACCTTTGGCTATTTATCGCCGGATTTGATGGTGTATGTTTCTCAGCAGCTGCAAGTGCCCTTGGTGAAGGTTTACGGTGTGGCGACGTTTTACCACATGTTTACGTTTGACCCGTTGGGTGAGCATAATGCCATCATTTGTACAGGGACGGCCTGCCATGTGAAAGGGTCTCATGAAATTGTGAAGGCGCTGGCAGAGGAGTTTGGTATTAAGGAAGGGGAAACAACACCGGATGGGTTGTTTAGCTTGACGACGGCTCGCTGCCTGGGGAGCTGTGGGTTGGCCCCTGTTACGGTTTTGGATGGGAAGGTGCGCGGCAAGGAAACGGCCGCTTCCCTTTTGCGCCATATCCACGAAGCCATTATCCGCACACAGGAGGCAAAGCATGAACAATAGCAAACTGTTGGAGAAGGGGAGAGCAGAACAGGAACGCCAGGCAAAATTTAAGCACCGGGTCTTTTGCTGTAACAGCACGGCCTGTCTTTCTGCTGGCGGTGATTTGGCACATGCCGCTTTGAAGCAGGCGGCTGATGGCAATGAAGATGTGGAAGTGGTGGCAACGGGCTGTATGGGGTTGTGCAGCCGGGGGCCGCTGGTGCGTGTAGAAACGAAGGGTGAAGCGCCTGCTTTGTATGGGGATGTGACGCCGGATGTTGCCAGAAAGATTATGAAGGCGCATGTGGAAACGGCCGTTGTCGAAAATGGCGACACCACTCCCCACGACTTTATGCACCTTCGGGCAGCCGGCGCAAAACAACGCGGCCTGGAACGCAACCAGATTTCTCTAGACATCCCATTCTTCAAAAAACAGGTGCGTGTCGTACTCAACGAAACCGGCAAAATCAACCCCGAAAGCCTGGACGATTACTTGGCACACGGCGGTTACCAGGCATTGGCCAAAGTGCTGGCCGAAATGACGCCAGAAGAAGTATGCGACACGATTTTGAAGAGCGGTTTGCGCGGCCGCGGCGGTGCGGGTTTCCCCACCGGCATAAAATGGAACTTCACCCGCAAGGCGCAAGGCGAGCAAAAATACGTCATCGTCAATGGTGATGAAGGCGATCCGGGTGCATACATGGATCGCACGGTCATGGAAGATGACCCGCATCGCGTTTTGGAAGGGATGATTATTTGCGCCTATGCCGTTGGCGCAACAAAAGGGTATCTCTACATTCGCGGCGAATATCCCATTGCCATTCAACGCATCAACAAAGCCATTATTGATGCCCGGCGGGCTGGGATTATTGGCCGAAAGGTATTGGGAACAGAGTTCAGTTTTGTGCCGGAAGTACGCATTGGTGCAGGGGCGTTTGTTTGCGGTGAAGAAACAGCGCTTATTCACTCAGTAGAAGGCCAGCGTGGTATTCCCCGCATTCGCCCGCCTTATCCATCTCTCTCCGGTTTGTGGGGAGCGCCAACAAATATCAACAACGTAGAAACAATGGCCAATGTACCGTCCATTATCAACAATGGCCCGGAATGGTTTGCGGCTATTGGCACAGAGAAAAGCAAAGGCACGAAGGTGTTTGCCCTGGCCGGACAGCTTCGTTATACAGGTCTTATTGAAGTGCCGATGGGGATAACCTTGCGTGAAATTGTGGAAGAGATTGGTGGCGGTATTCCTGGCGGCCGTCAATTTAAGGCGGCACAAACAGGTGGTCCCAGTGGTGGATGTATTCCAGCCGAGCATCTTGACAGTCCGGTGGATTATGAAAATTTGGCCGAATTGGGATCCATTATGGGGTCTGGTGGCCTGGTTGTGCTGGATGACACCACTGTCATGCCGGAGTTTGCCCGTTTCTTTATGGACTTTTGCGTGGATGAGAGCTGTGGCAAATGTGTGCCGTGTCGTGTAGGCACGGTGCAGATTCGCAATATGTTGGACAAGATTATTGGTGGTGAAGCCACGGCCGAAGATTTGGATAAGTTGGCGCATCTGTGCCGCTTTGTAAAAACGGCAAGTTTGTGCGGCTTAGGCCAGTCTGCCCCAAATCCTGTTTTGAGTACGCTCAACTATTTCCGCCATGAATATGAAGAATTGGTGGAGAAGAATTGA
>CAZRIB010000252.1:0-6188 GCA_964600035.1 uncultured Ardenticatenaceae bacterium
ATCCGTAATCCGTTTTCTGTATGTGCTGCCTCTGGTGATTTTGTCGGAAAACGGTATACGGACTTTGGTTTACGTATACGAAAAAGGGTTTTTACAGATGCGTGGTGCTTTATTGCAATTTTTGGCGTGGAAACCGGTTTCGCTGGTGCTGGCGAGATTGATGCATTGGCTGGATAAGCTGGTGTACCGGTGGAGTAACGGCCGTTTCTCTGCCACATCCCTCGTTGCCGGACTCCCCCTTATCATGGTGACGACAATAGGGGCAAAAAGCGGCCAGCCCCGCACCATGCCCTTGCTGGGCATCCCCTTTGACGACAAGCTGGGTGTGATTGCGTCTAATTGGGGCGGGCAAAAGCATCCGGCGTGGTATTACAACATGAAGGCCAATCCCCATGTGCAGGTGAGTGTAAACGGCCGTACCGAAAAGTACACCGCCCGCGAAATTTTTGGTAAGGAAAAAGAGGCCGTGTGGGAAACGGCCGTACGCATCTACCCCGGCTACAACGCCTACCAGGCACGCGCCAACCGACCCATCCCCGTCTTGCTGCTGGAAAAAGCACGTTCATAACCAACAGCATAGGGGGGCAGGCGGCAAGTGGCAAAAACAGCTTTGTAATTCGTAATTCGTAATTTTCTCAGGAAACAACATGAAAGCCGTACCCACCATTCGCCATGAACAGTTCCCCTCCAGCTATGTGCCGCCGCGCCATGTGGATGTCTGGCTGCCACCCGGCCACCAGCAAGATGGCAAAACGCGCTTTCCGGTGCTTTACATGCACGACGGCCAAAATTTGTTCGACCCGGCAACATCGACTCACCACATCACCTGGGGGGTGGCTGAAGCGGCCACCCGTTTGATTGCCGAAAAGGTGATTCCGCCCATCATCATTGTGGGCATCTGGAACTGCCAGCGTTATGCGGAATATCTGCCGCAGCGGCCGTTTACCGGCGGCGTGCCAGCCGAACATCGTGCCTGGCTGGAAAGCGACCCGCGTGCTGACCGGTATCTGCGCTTTTTGGTGGAAGAACTGAAACCATTTATCGATGCCCATTACCCCACAAAACCTGGAGCAGACGATACGGCCGTCATGGGTTCCAGCATGGGCGGCCTCATTTCCCTTTATGCGTTGTGTGAATATCCGCAAACATTCCACAAGGCAGGCTGTGTGTCCACCCATTGGCCGGCGGTGGAAAATGTAATATTGCCCTATCTGGAAAAAGCACTGCCTCCGGCGGGTACACATCGCCTTTATTTTGACTATGGCACGGAGTCGTTGGATGCGGCGTATGAACCCATGCAAACGGCCGTAGATCACCTGATGCAGCAAAAGGGGTATACTCCCCACAAAGATTGGCTTACCCGTAAATTTGAAGGAGCCACCCACAACGAAGCCGCCTGGCGGCAAAGAGTCCACATTCCCCTGACCTTTCTCTTTGCTAACGCAGCACAGCCAGGATAACAATTCACCCCCTTATTCAATTACCTGATAACCACCACCTGAGGACAATAAAATGAGCGAACCAAAAACAAAGAAAAACAACGCCAGTGTGACTGAATTTCTTAACAGCGTAGCCGACGAACAAAAGAGAAAAGACAGCTTTGCCCTGGTGCAAATGATGGAAGAAATTACAGGAGAACCAGCCTCTATGTGGGGTGACAGCATTGTGGGCTTTGGCAGCTATCATTACAAATATGCCAGTGGCCGGGAAGCAAATTGGTTTTTAGTGGGCTTTTCCCCGCGCAAGACAAGCCTCACACTTTACATCATGTCCGGCTTTGAACATTATGACAAGCTGTTGGCTAAGTTAGGCAAGCACAAGACGGGCAAATCTTGTCTATATGTCAAGCGGCTGACGGATGTAGATGAGTCTATGCTGCGCCAATTGATTGCGGACTCTGTAGACCATATGCGGCGCACCAATGCGGAGGCTTGATTTTTGATGGACAGTGTGACGCTTATCGCAACCGCTACCTTTGGCCTGGAAGCGGTGGTGAAGTGGGAGCTGCAAGCGCTGGGTTATGACTCGCTGTCTGTTTCCGGGGGCAGGGTCTCATTTCCGGCTGCATTGGCGGATATTGCCAAAACAAATTTGTGGCTGCGCAGTGCAGACCGGGTGCTTTTGCAGATGGGCACATTTACGGCCGTTACCTTTGATGACCTTTTTGAACAAACCAAAGCCTTGCCCTGGGAGCAAATCATCCCTGCCGATGGCGCATTTCCGGTGATTGGCAAAAGTGTCAAGTCGCAGCTTTCCAGCGTGCCCACCTGCCAGGCCATTGTCAAAAAGGCTGTGGCAGAGCGACTTTTGCAGGCACATGGTGTATCTATCCTGCCAGAAACGGCTGGTCAATACACCATTCAAGTGGCGCTAACCAGGGATACGGCCGTTTTAACCATAGACAGCTCTGGCAGCGGACTGCACAAACGCGGCTACCGTACAGAAGCCGGAGATGCCCCGCTCAAAGAAACATTGGCGGCCGGGCTGGTGCAGTTAAGTTACTGGCATCCAGAACGTCTTTTGATTGACCCGATGTGTGGCGCGGGAACCATTCTGATTGAGGCCGCCATGATTGGGCGCAATATCGCACCGGGTTTACGGCGTACCTTTGCGGCGGAGCAGTGGCCGGTAATTCCTTCTGAGGTGTGGCAGCGGGAACGGGAAACGGCCGTTTCTCTTCAACAACCAGATCGCCCTCTGCGCTTGTTTGGCTATGACATTGACCCGGAGGCCATTGCCATGAGCCAGCGCAATGCAGAGCGGGCTGGTGTGGCGGATGCCATTCAATTTGCCCAAAAGGATGTGAAAGCGTTGTGGATTGACCAGCAATATGGCATTGTTATTACCAATCCCCCATACGGCCGTCGCCTGGCCGACTACCAGACCATGAACGACATTTACATATCCCTGAACAAAACCTTTCGCAAGAAGAAAGGCTGGTCTGTGTATGTGCTGACAGCCGATAAAAAATTCCCCAACTACTTCAAACGCGCCCGCCCCAATCGGGTGCGCAAACTATACAACGGCAGCATCGAAGTCAATTACTACCAATATTACGGCGACAAACCACCCAAAGACGAGGATTAAAGGGGGTATTTTATGTTTGCAATGTGTGGGAAATTAACAACAAAACCAGGAAAGCGTGGTGAATTTGTGCAAATTTTGCGCCAGGCTGCGGCCATTGTGGCGCAAATGGCGGGATGCCGCATGTATCTTGTAACCGAATCGCTGGATGATGAAAATGTGATTCATGTTTTGGAGTTGTGGGAAAATGCAGAAGCCCATGCGGCTTCTTTGCAAAATGAGGCAGTGCGGGGATTGATTGGGCAGGCTATGCCCTTGTTGGGGGACACACCTGCGGGGAGCCGGCTGCGGGTTGTGGGTGGGTTTGGTGCTGTGGGGCTTTTTCTTTGAGAATGGTATCAATTTGCTTTTAAATTTTTCTGGAGGAGGTCTTAAAAATTTCCAAAAATTGCCATAGGAAATATGGCCTGACCTGTGTGGGGAGAAAAAATGGTTGGCGGGTAATTGTTTTTATGGAAACTACAAGGGTAGTGTTACCTGAACGGTTGTGGTTTTGTTGGGGACGCTGTGGATGGTTAAACGGCCGTTATGCAGTTCTGCCAGCCGGTTAGCAATTGCCAGACCAAAACCAGAGCCTTGCTGCTCATACACACGCCGCTCAAATTGAATGTACGGGCCAATTTGAGAAATTTGTTCCGGTGTCATACCTCGGCCTTCATTTTGCACAAAAAGTTGGAACTGTTTTTTGTAAACGGCCGTTTTCACCACCACTTCCGTGCCTTCATCACAAAACTTCACCGCATTACTCAACAGCTCTTCCACAATCTTGTCAAAATACAACTGGCTCATAAACAACTGCGCATCAGCCGCCCCAAGCAGCATTTTAATATTGTGGTGGCCATTCCGTGCAAACCGGTCTACCACAGCTTCGACAATATTATCAGGAATGGCTTCCCGTCTGCTGCGCAATCGCCGTATTACATCCGGATCATTCGCCAGCAGTTCCAACTGGGCATAAACCAGATAGTTCTCTACCAACCGGTGCAGCCGGTGACCGGCATTGTTAATGCTTTTGGCAAAATGGGCAATTTCCTGGCGAGACATCGTTTGAGCATCCTGCACCAACAAATCACTAAACCCAATAATGATGCCCAACGGTGTTCGCAGTTCATGCGGCACAGCCATCATGATGTTGCCCCGCAAAGTCTCAATTTTTTGCTCGTACTGCTCAGACAGTGTTTTATGTTTGGAAAATCGGGAATTGATGGCCTTTAACAGCTCTTCGGCCGTAAACGGCTTGGTAATGTAATCATCTGCGCCCAGTTCCATGCCTGTCCGCGTGGACATGCGGTCTGACAATGCCGTTAAAAATATGAATGGAATGGTGGCGGTGTTTGCATTTTCCCGCACCAGCTTTAGCAAGCCATACCCATCCAATTCTGGCATTTCAATGTCACAAACAATCAGATCCGGCAGGTAACGCACGGCTTTTTCCAGGCCAATACGGCCGTTTTCCGCACTGACTACCTTATACGTCCCTACAGAATCCAAAACATCCACTATGGTACTGCGCAGGAGATCGTCATCTTCCACAACCAAAATCGTAGCCATCATGTTGTTCTTCTTTAAGTTATGAATGCGCCATTGCCGACGACTGTTTTACAAAACGATACCCAACCCCAAATTCTGTAACCAAATAAACCGGGTTTTTAGGATCAGGCTCCAATTTTTGCCGCAAATGTGAGACATAAACATGTACATAATCGGCACTGCCTTTATATTCACTGCCCCACACATTTTCCAAAATTTGGTCATGGGTTAGCACCAAACCCGCATTTTGAACCAGATAAGTCAACAAGTTGTATTCTGTTGCCGTCAATTTACCACTTCCAACTGGCGCAGCGACATCAAAATGGGTTTTGTTGTCATAGAGTTGCAGTTTTGGTCTCAAAGTTGGTTGATCAGCAAATTGCCGTTTGATTATAACACACGAAAGGAATTAAAAATCACGCAATAAGGCCACGTGACCTTTCAGACTTTCGGCCATTTTGGCAATTTCTATGTACTCATCTACCACATGCGCCTGTGACTCTAAACTTGGGCTGTAGCCGATGATGGGCAAGTTATATGGCACAAAATGACGGCCGTCTGTGGCAAAGTTGTATTTGGTTAGCAGAGGCTCTCTTCCCGTACCGGCGGCAATTAGTTTTTGTGCCCGCACAACCACGTCGCTGTCTGGAGGGGTATAAAAGCCAAAAATGGGTTCGTCAGAGTCGGAAACGGCCGTATTCGGGTCACCACAAATCGCATCTGTAATCGTAATCGGCCAATCTCCCGCCAGCCGGGTAATAAACGCCTTCAAACTGTTCAGGCTCTCGCTGGCCGTCCGAAAATCCAGTGCAACCCGCGTCCAGGCAGGGGTTACATTCTTGCTTTTGGTGTCCACCTCAATAATCGTTGGCGAAACAGTCGTGGGGCCAAGCAGTTCATGGGCAGAAAGGCGGCCCTGCTCCTGTGCCAATTTTTGCAAAAATGCAGCCAACGCGTAATTGGGATTTTGTGCTTTTTCTGGCACGCTGGCATGAACGGAACGGCCGTGAAATGTCACCCAAAACTGCGCAATGCCCCGGTGTCCCAGTGCAATTTGGTTATCCGACGGTTCACCCAGCACCACCAACGCCACATCATAATCCAGGTGCTGCACCCAATACAGTGCGCCATCGCCGCCAATTTCTTCGGCCACCACACCGGTAAAGACCACATCTCGCCGCGGCCGAACACCCTGGCGAAGCAGGGCGGCCATGCTGTAGATTTGCACCGCCATTGGCCCTTTTATGTCGCAGGCTCCCCGGCCAATGATACGGCCGTCTACAATTTCGCCACTGTACGGCGGCACAGACCACAATGAAGGCTCGCCCGGGTCTACATGATCCAGGTGGGTGTTTAAGACAATTGCGCCTAATGACGGTTCTGTTCCCCGGATACGGCCGTTTACATTCCCCGCCTCATCTATCCACACCTCATCAAAGCCCAACCGGCGGCACTCATCCGCCACCAGTTCCGCAATGGCCTGCTCTTCATAGGTCATGCTCGGCGTTTGTATTAACCGCCGGGTAAACGCTACACAATCATCTAACAAAGCATCCCAGTCCATACCACCTCCA
>CAZRIB010000253.1:0-6174 GCA_964600035.1 uncultured Ardenticatenaceae bacterium
TCGCTAATGTGTCAATTATATTCAGGACGGGTCATAGTATCCGTATTCCGTATTCCGTAATCCGTATTCCGTAATCCGTATTCCGTAATCCGTAATTCGTAATTCATAATCCGTGTGCTCTACCTCTGGCAACTTCGTCGGAAAACGGTATACGGAGTTCGGGTTACGTGTTCTATTCTCCGTGCAGCTCGGTGTTCCATCTGAACGGATACGATACTGTACAAACCAGCAAAAGACAAATTGGACGGTCGTCAAATTAAGCCTATCATTGTGTTCTTAGCTTCAGAGAAACCGAACTCAGATTATGATAAAGAAGGAAGGCCTTATGGCAGCCACAAAAATTTCCATTGTCATTCCCGTTTATAACGAAGAGCAATCCATCGAAGCAGTACTCAAAGAAGTGAGTACTGTGAAACTGGATGGGTTTGAAAAAGAAATCATTGTGTCCGACGATGGTTCTACGGATACCACACCGGAAATAATCGCACGTTTTTTACAAGAAAACCCCGAAGCAAACGTCATCTCGTATGCTGCGCCGATTAATATGGGCAAAGGGGCGGCGGTTCGGCATGGGTTGGCTAAGGCAACGGGTGACATCATCATCATTCAAGATGCCGATTTGGAACTGTCGCCGTCTGAGTATGTCCATTTGCTAAAACCAATAGTAGAAGGGCAAAGTAAGGTTGTCTATGGGTCGCGATTTGCCGGTGGGCAAAATAAAGTCTCTTTTCGCACCCGGTTTGGCAACTGGTTTTTAACCTGGCTGACCAATATTTTGTTCAGGGGCAAGCTGACGGATATGGAAACAGCGTATAAGGTGTTCCGGCGCGAGGTGCTGGACGATATTCGCCTGCGCTGTGTGCGTTTTGATTTTGAGCCGGAAATTACGGCCAAGCTGCTTCGTGCCGGGCATAAAATTGTGGAAGTGCCAATTGGGTACAATCCGCGTACTGAAGAAGAGGGCAAGAAAATATCGTGGATGGATGGGATTGATGCGGTTTACACACTGCTGCGCTGCCGGTTTTTAGAGTAAGTCCCTTCGGCGGTTTCCAGATTGGTTCAATCTTCAAAATTGAACCAATCTCTGTGCTCCCGCTGAATAGTTTTTTCTGGCAAACATGTTTATGAGTTGGCGAACTAAAAATTTTGGGGGAATTGGCCCGCTGGCGCTTGTTGTTTTTGGGGTTTTTCTCACGTTTTGGCCGGTTTTTCTTAAAGGGTATGTGCTGGTTCCCAGTGATGTTCCTGCTTATTTTGACCCCACGATGCAGGAGCTGAACCCAGAACATACCATACCTAATAATCCGTTGTTGAGTGACCATGCCCAGCAGTTTTATGTATGGCATTTTTTGGCGGCGAGGGAGATGCAGGAGAACGGCCGTATTCCCTTGTGGAACCCATATATTCTTACCGGGCAGCCTTTACTGGCCAATGCCCAACCTGCTTTGTTTTACCCCGTAAACTGGCTCCTGTTTTGGCTGGACCCTGGTAAAGTGGCAGCCGCCAGAGCGGTGTTTAATATGCTGGTGGCGGGGGCGGCGACGCTGTTTCTGGCAAAAGCTTTAGGTGTATCTCGCTGGGGATCTGGGCTGTCGGCGGTTGCTTTTGCATTTTCCGGCGCACTAATTGTTGGCCCCAGCCATGCGTATGCCAACAGCTTTGTTTGGCTGCCTGTGATGATGTTGGGTGCTGAAGGAATCGTGCGTAGGGAGAATACGGCCGTTTCCGTGATACTGCTTGGGTTGGGGACAGGGCTTTCTCTCCTGGGGGGACATCCCGAAACAGCATTTCATAACGTCATGATCGTCACCATGTTTTTTGGGCTGCGCCTCTGGTTTGCCAACAAAAAATGGAACAAACGGCGAACTGTCATGCTTTTTGCCGGGGCAGCGGGCATGGGCTTGCTAATTGGGGCCGGTCAGTGGCTTCCCTTTGTAGACTGGTTTTTGCAAGCTGGTATCGGTACAACCAGTCGCAGTGTGGTGCGTGGCACAGATTCGTTTTTGTATGCCAAAGATTGGGCGTTTAACCTGCCTGTTCTGTTGGCGCTGTTTTTTCCTGCATTTTTTGGGCATCCCGTTGACAATAATTACTTTTGGCCGTTTCCCACGTTCCAAAACTTTTTGGAGCAATCCATGTACATTGGGTTGGTGCCGCTGGTACTGTGTGCGGGGGCGATGATTTGGGCATTCAGGAAAAAGCAGTACAGATGGGTAATTATTTCTTTGTTAGCCATTTTTTGCCTGGGTGTGGCTTTGCGTCTGCCGGGATTTGAGCTGGTGAATCATTTGCCGGTGCTTGATCGGGTGAACAATACGCGGTTGAAGTGGTATTTTTCGTTTTTGGCGGCTCTTTTGGCTGGACTGGGGTTTGATGTTTTGGCTGATTTGTTGGCGGAGCGGCTAACGAAGCGGGTAATGGTGGGGTTGTGGGGCGCGGTTTTGCTGTTGGCAGGCGGCATTTTTCTGGCAAAGTGGGTTATAGTGCCGATGTTGGGCATTTCGTTGTCTGGGTTTTGGGCGCATTTGCTTACTTTGATTTTTACGTTTGGGGCGCGGCGTACGGCCGTTTCCCTGGTTGTGTTGGCGTTGGGCACAGTGGCCTATTGGCTTTTGTGGGCACGCCTGAAGCGGTTAAATGCCTTTCGGGCTGTTTTGCTGGGATTGACGTTCATTGAGTTGGTAGGGCTGGCGGAGGGATATAACACGGCCGTTTCTCCCGACACCGTTTTCCCCGACACCAGATTAACTACATTGTTGAAAAGCGATCCTACACTGTTTCGCATTGCGGCAGCACCGCCCACATTTTGGCCCAACTATGGCGCAGTGTACGGCTTCTTTTACGCTGGCGGCTACGATTTGCCCGTCCACCGGTACAGTTTTGACCTGTATACGGCCCAAGGTGGAAACGGATACCGGCAAATTTGGCAGCCATCCTGGCCGCTGGCTGACTTTTTGAACATCAAATATTTCATTTCGCCGGAACCCATTACCCTGCCCAAGCTGGAGCCGGTTTTTGCCGAAAATTATTTTGTTTATCGCAACAAGGAGGCGCTGCCCAGGGCTTTTATGGTGCGGGATGTGGTGGTGATACCGGATGAAGCCGCGCATTTGTCCAGGGTGGTGTCTGGTGAATTTTCTTTTGCTTCACAAGTGGCGTTGTTTGAACCGCTGCCGGATCGTGAACAGGTGCAGTTGACAGGGGCGCCGGGTGATGGGTTAACGGCCGTTACCAACATCACTTACCACAACGACCGGGTAACACTGGAAACTCAATCACCAGCCGCCGGTATGCTGGTGATGAGCGATTTGTACGCGCCCGGTTGGTATGCCCAGGTTGATGATGAGCCTGCTCACCTTTACCGCGCCAACTATGCGTATCGCGCTGTTTTTGTACCGGCCGGACACCATCAAGTCACGTTTTATTATGACCCGTTGGTAGTGAAAGTGGGTAAGTGGTTGTCGCTGTTGGGTGTTGTGCTTGCTTTGGGGATTGTGGTTCCGTTTAAGCGAATTCAGGCGTGAACTTACTGCGGCGGTTTGATGCGAAAGACGGCCGTATTCCCCTGCCGGTACACCATCTCCACCAAATCAGACTGCGCTAACGTATCTACCGGTATGCCCGGCCCGGAAAAATCTCCCCGCGCCCCGGCGTAAATGTAATAAACCCCCATATTGTAGAGGTCGGTGACGGCCGTTACATCTGTTTCCAACGCTTCTGCCGCCTGCGATGCTGCCAAAACACGCTCTCTGTATGCGGTGGATAGTCCTTGCGTCAGCATGGAACTGGTGACAATATGGTGCCCGGTGAAATAAGGAATCCAATAACCGGCATCCGTGCCGTGGGCAAACGTAGGAAACCAAAAATAGGTGTTGATGGCAAACGTGGCTCCTTCCGGCACATTCTCTTTGATCCAGTTCATGGCGGCCACATCATCTTCTGTGACAAAGTGACGGTAAAGCTCCACTGTTGTGGCCCGCTGTCTGGCGGCGGGTATGGCGGCTATCAGCACAAACAGCAGAATGACGGCCGTTATCCGCTGCCGCCACATCTCTGGCAGCAGTGTTAGCCCCGACTCGACGCCTGCCCCAATAATGATGCCAATTGGTAAATAAAGCATGATCAAAATTGCGCCAAAATTGGTCACGTTCAGGGCAGGGATGTTGAGCAGGTATAAGTTGCCCACAACAACCAGCAGCGCCACCCAAACCAGATTGATGATAACCAGCTTGTGCCGCTTGAGCAGTCCCAACAGGGCGCTCGCTCCTGTTATGGCCAGCAGCCACACCGGGGCAGCCAGATAGGGGATGGTACTCAACGGAAAGACGTAGTAATTTTGGCGAACTTGCTCTTTTATTGTCGGGTCAACGGTGGTGGCAGATGCGGCGGCTTTGGCTGTGTTGGTAAAGTACACGGTGGCGGCAGGCACAAGTACGGGCAGGGTTAACAGAAGGCCGCTGCCGCCCATTAGCACAGACCAACGCAGTACGGCTTTGCGTGCCTGAGAGGTTGGCAGCTGCCACCAAATGACGGGCAGGGTTACGGCCAGCAGCAGGGCGTAGAATACGGCAACACGGAAGTGGTAGAGAAAAACGGCAACAAGAGACACGGCCGTTAACCCCACAGCCCAGCGCACATAAGTACGGTTTGGCGATAGTTGTTCATCCGTCACCAGCGCAAACAGATCCATAAACATGACCCAGGAAATGGGCAGCACGATTAAGCTGGAAAGCTGCGTAAACCGCCCCCAATTGCCCCACAAAGCGGGATGGGCGCTGAATAATCCGGCCACGGCCAACCCCACAATCGCCCCGGTGCGTCCGGCATATTTATCCAGCGCCAGATAAATGCCTAAACCGCACAAGCCGTTTAGAAATTGGGCTGTCCAGAGTAAGGCGGAATGGGCAGGAGCCTGGGCTAACATTTGGGCTGTACCGCTTAGGGCGTACAGTCCCAGGTGGTACATGTCCAGGGGGTTGGGGAAGTAGGGTTCAAGGGTGTAGGGGAGACGGCCGTTTACGGCCGTTAACTGTGTGAGCAGCGTATGGTGCAGCGAATCAGACCATGCCGGAAAAGGGTACACGTTGGCAAACCAAAAGCGCGTGGCCAACGTTACCGTCAACACAGCCACAGCCAGCCATTCCATCCCCTGCAATCGCAGCGACAAGAACCGGTTTTGCCAGATGCCCCAGACGACTGCTGCCAAAGAAATCGCCAAAATCCCCCACAAAACAACAGGTGTCAGTTGGGCAGAGGGCAGCACAAAGCGCACACCATAAAACAGCACCGGATAAAATGACAAACTCAGCCCAACAGCAATGACATATCGCTGCAAGCCTTCCCAGCGCTGCCAATAACCACTTATGGCTAACAAGGCACTGCCCGGCAAAAAAAACATGGCCGCCAGCACAATCAGCAGCCGGATTTCAACATAAAGTGGAGGAGCCATCATTACAACCGTTTTGAGAATAATTTACTGCGCCAACGATGCAGCATTTTCATCAGGCGGATAAATTTACCCCGTTCATAGCCATCCACCAACATTTGCAGCCGTTCAATTTGCCCGGCGTAATAGGGCACGCCAAACGCGCTGTTTTGCTCGCGGCGGTCAGCGGCGCGGCGTGGATTTTGGCAAAAACGAACGAGCGGCTCGATGGCCTTTTCCCAGGAAAGGTCTTGGCGGGCTGCTGTCAGACCTTGTTGGTAATGGTCGGAAGGCGTTTGCAAAATTTGGGTAATGGCTTGCTTGACCCCTTCAACGTCATGGTAGTTGACGATATGCCCCAGGTTGTAGCGGGTCACAAAAGCGCTGGTGGCATCTCCCTGGGTGGCCACAATGGGAAGCCCTGCCCAGATGTATTCCAGCATGCGGCTGCGGAAGGCAAGCTGGGTTTCGATGGTTTCGTGGTGCAGACTCAAGGCGATGTCACTTTCATATAAGACGTTTGCCCAATCTTCATAAGGAATCCATTCGCCAAAGAAGATAGCTTTGTTTAGCAGCCCGTAGGATTCTACCAGCTCGTAGATGCGGCGGTTGTGGACGGGCATTTCTTGTACTTCCGGGTTGGGGTGGATGGTTCCGGGGAAGATGAGCTTGAGTTTGGGGTAGGTGGCATGGAGTTGGGCGATGGCGTGTACGGCCGTTTCCGGGTCCAGCCAGGGCCACAAACCGCC
>CAZRIB010000254.1:0-2035 GCA_964600035.1 uncultured Ardenticatenaceae bacterium
TTGTCGCTTTTTCACCAGTTTGTAACCAGTTTGAGACTGTTTTGTCACCATTTTGTTTCCTTTTTGGCATTTTTCGGCTTTGGCGACGATCTCATTCACCCCTGAAAACCGGGGGGATCGTCGCCATTTTTGCGTTTTTGGGCTTAAAATGGCCTGTTTTAGGACCCCTAAACCGGCATATATGGGGGTACTACTGCACCCTGTGGCGACGATCTCCAAAAGATGCATTACCCCCCGTGATCGTCGCCATTTTACAAATGGCCTGATTCTTCAGGTCAGGATCATTTGCCAGAAAGGTGTGACGCGAATGGGTCTGTTGGTAACGGCCGTTTTTGACCCCGCTTCACCAACCGCTTCGCCCCCCGCCGCCAGCGAACAATCTGCTGGCGCACCGGCTTTACCCGGCTAAGCAGCAGCATTCCCACAATCACGGCAAACAAAATGGGCTGTGAATAAGCGTTCTTCACCAGCCAAAAATAGTGTACCAACGCCAGCACCGCAATCACATACACCAGTTGATGCAGCCGCTTCCAATTCCGCCCCAGCCGCTTCATGGCCCATTTTGTGGAAGTAACGGCCAGCGGAACCAACAACACAAACGCCGTAAACCCTACCAATGCATACCGCTTTTCAAAAATCGCCTCGCCAATTAGCCCCCACACAAAGCCATAATCCAGCCCCACAAAGGTAAGCAGGTGCAGGCAGACATACAAAAAGGCATACAATCCCAGCGGCTTTCTCAGCGGCGTAACGGCTTTCCAGTTAAACCAGATGGTTAACGGGGTAACAGCCAGTGACAGCACCAGCAAGATGAGCGCCGTTTTGCCGGTTTTTAATGTGATTTCCCGAATGGGATCTGCGCCGAGGGTGTCATAAAAGAAACCATAAACCAGCAAGGCCAAAGGCAGTAATGCGCCAATGTGGGTGATAAGTTTGAGCAGGCGAATGGTGTTTTTGCGGTCCAGAAACGGCCGTGTTCGTGTTGTTGGTAAAGTCATCAATAATCCTCTAAAAATTCTTCTTTAAGTCCATGCCTTCATACAAAGAAGCCACCTGTTCACCATACCCATTAAACGGCAAAGTCTGCCGTCTGCCAAGCTCACCAATCCGCCGCTCCGTCTTTTGCGACCAGCGCGGATGATCCACTTCCGGGTTCACATTGGCATAAAAGCCATATTCATTCGGGGCGGCCAGCATCCACAAAGAAGCAGGCTGGTAACTGACCAGCTCAATCTTGACAATCGACTTGATATTTTTGAAACCATATTTCCACGGCACAACCAGCCGCACCGGCGCCCCATTTTGGGGCAGCAAATCTTCGCCATACAGCCCCGTTGCCAAAATCGTCAGGTCGTGCATTGCTTCATCCAGCCGCAGCCCTTCCACATAAGGCCATTCAAACCAGGAGCTTTGCTGTCCCGGCATCTGCTCCGGGTCATACAACGTTTCAAAGCGTACATGCGTCGCTTCGGCGGTTGGCTCTACCTCTTGCAGCAGTTTGGAGAGGGGGAAGCCTTTCCAGGGAATAACCATCGACCATGCTTCCACACACCGTAAGCGATAGATGCGTTCTTCCTGATCAAAGTTGGTGCGCAGGTCGTCAATGTCGTAAATGCCGGGATTTTTTACCAGTCCGGATACTTCTACCTGCCAGGGCGACGTGCGAAATTCTTGCGAAAGCCGGGCTGGGCCTGCTTTGTCTGTAGAAAATTCGTAGAAGTTGTTGTAAGTGACTACATCCTGGTAGTCAGTGAGGGCGTCGCCCAATTCGTCTGTGGTGGCGCTGACTGCGTTGGGTGCTGTTTCTGGCACGGCCGTACTGGGTGCAGCGCCAACTGGGGCATTTAGCTCTGCGCCGCGTGGGGCACAGGCAGCCAACAACGCCGCAGCACCAGCCGCAGATGCGCCTTTCATGAACTGCCGTCTGTTCAGGTAGACGTGTCGGGGGGTGATTTCCGAAGATGGGATTTCGATTCCGGTTTTCTTTTTGATGAGCATGGGTGTTTCCTTTTGGGTTATAGGTAATTGGTAATTG
>CAZRIB010000254.1:2135-6158 GCA_964600035.1 uncultured Ardenticatenaceae bacterium
ATTGGTTGTTATGATACGGCCGTTTTCTAACAAAACCCTGAACAAATTATTATCAGACCATTACAAAAAAGGCCGACACGCTGTTGTGCCGGCCATTTCAAGCGGGTGCGGGCTGGCAAACTGCCGCTACGGCCTGATTGTGACAGGCAGCCGGGCTTCGGCGTACGTCTCATCACTGCCAGAAGTGACAATGAGCAAGGCCGAGCCGGTAAAGGTGTCTGGCAGGGGTATTTGTGCCTCCCAATAGCCAAACATATCTGTGGGGACTTTGCTGTCGTACAGCACCTGGGTGGCCTGTCCGGCCACGTCTGTTAACAGCATGACATGGACTTCATTGTTTACCGGTTTGACGGCACTGCCATACCACACGGCCGTTTCCCCGGCATTTACCGCCACATTTTCCAGATTCCCAATTTCCACATGGTAATACGGCTCCACATCCGGGTCTACAATAGTGACGGGCAAGCGTGCTTCGCGCCAATCCCCCTCACCAAAATTGCCGGTGTAAGCCACCACACACCCTTCCCCTTGAATATCGCCCGGCAAAATCAGGAAGCCATTCCAATGCCCACCGCTCAATTCAAAACTAATACTGGACACAAAGGTGGTGCAGTCGTCCACCAACACGCCCATGCTAATGGTATTGTCGATGGCATTGTTTAGCTGCCCTTCCAGAAAGACCGGGTGGCCTGCGGCGAGGGTCGCGCCTTGAGACGGCCGTTCCAGAGTAACGTATGTGTCTGAACTGCGCAGAGAAGGGGTCAGGTTAATGGAAACGGCCGTTTCCAGCCCCAGATCAGGCTGCGCCACAACCAATTTAGCTGGCCCGACAATGTTCGGCGGGATGGTCTGTGTTAATGACCAACTGCCGTCTGCCGGGTTAACCTGGGCAAAGCCAGACATCACCACCCGGCTGCCAATTTTTACCCGCACATCCACGCTTTCTACCGGCGCAGGCTGCAAAACCCCGGAAAAAACGACCTCTTGCCCCACAACCACATCAGAACCGGGCAAGGGCGTTGATACATTAAGGGTGTACACAATGGGGGTTGCTGTGGGCAGCACGGCCGTTTCTGTTGGCTGCGGCAGGGCTGTTGGTGTTTCTGTCGAGGCAGCCGCTTCCACAGACACGGCCGTTTCCGGCAGGGGTGTTTCTGTGGCAGGCAAAGGTGTCGGGGAAACGGCCGTATTCGCCACCGGCGTGGGGTCAAAAGCAGGCTGCTCCTCAGCACAGGCCACCAGCCCCAGCAATAAGCCCATCCAAACCAGACAAAACAAAATCACAGATTTCCTTGTTCGCTGCATTGCAAAAACTCCTGTAACAAAAGATTGATGATTAAAATATTAAAGCAAGTGGCAGGTTGCACGTGGCAAGTCACCACAATTTACAGTTTACGGCCAACGGCTCACGGTTTACGGTTTACGGTTTACGGTTTACGGTTTACGGCCCACGGCCTACGGCCTACGGCTCTCCAATCGTTATCTGAATTGTGTGCGGCTCACCCACATAATTGCTGTCTTTCACCACAATAAGCCGCAGCCAATAATCCCCAGGCGGCAAGGCATCGGCGTGGAGCATTTCCAGCGTACCATTCACCACCGGCGTGTTGTGGGTTTCGCCCAATGTCACCCAGTTGATGTTGTCGCCATTGGGAATGCCCAGTTCAATTTTGTAAAACTGAACAACAGCCGGGTCAAAATCGGCCGTGCCAATGATGGGCAGCACGCCATTGACCACATCACCTGCCTTGGGTGAGGTGATCCGCCAGACCGCCGGTGTGTTGGGGTCGCGGGCCAAGGCCAGCAGTTCTTCATTGCATGGCTCTGCTGGCAGCAAGGCCAGGTTGTTGGCCTGTGCCCACTCATGCGCCCCTTTCAAGCTTTCCGGATTGCGGGGCGGCGCCAAAAAGAGCATGGGCAGCGCATCCGGCGGCAGCAATGCCAGCTCGGTTCCTTCGGGGAAGTGGCAAAATAGTTGGGGCGGCAGTGCGTCTTCGTCGGCAGACTGGATGGCCGCCAACTGTTCGGGCGGCACAGGTGGCAGAGGAATGGCAGGCACACGGAAAACGGCCGTTTCCACCTCCTCCCAGCGCACCAAATCCCCACTTTGTTCCGTTACAGGCTCAGGCGGCAGCGTCAAAAACCACTCTTCGCCACCCGGCTCGCACGTTTCTACCCCCGGCACAACCGACTCTATGCGGCACAACGGCTGGCGTGCCAACCCCTCCGGGGGCGAAAATTCTGCGGCTGGCGGCTGTCCATTGACAGCCAGCACATCCAACAAATCATAATTGCCATAAACCGTTTGCATAAAATCAGACCAAAGCGGCGCAGCACCTGTCAACCCACTAATGTTGAGCATTTCTGAATTGTCAGTGTTGCCAGTCCACACCCCAACAACCAGCCCCGGCGTGTAACCAACCGTCCAGTTGTCCCGAAAGTCGTTGGTTGTGCCTGTTTTGGCCGCCGCCGGGAAAGGCAGCGCCAGGGGGTTGCTGCGTCCCATTGCCGGTACACGTGCTTCGTCATCGTCCAAAATGTCGCTAATCAAAAAGGCGACACGGGGGTCTAGAACAGGTTCCGGGGCAGGCGGCTCATATTCGTACAACACCTCGCCGCTGCTGTTTTCGATGCGCAAAATGGTGACGGGTGGCATATAGCCGCCGCCGTTGGCAAAAACACCGTATGCGGCCGTTAATTCCAACGGTGTTACTTCTGCTCCGCCCAATGTTAATGAAAGGCCATATTGACTGGAGTCGTTGTTCCAGGTGGAAATGCCCATCTTACGGGCAAAGGTTAAAAAGTCTGGGATGCCGATGTCTTGCAGCAGCAGCACCGCAGGAATGTTGTAGCTGTTGGCGAGGGCGGTACGCAAACGAACCGGGCCATGGAAACGGCCGTCATAATTTACCGGCTCATAACTGTCTCCATTAAACTGCGGATAGGCTACCTCCACATCCCACAACAAATCACCGGCTGTCCAGGCAGGCTTGCCGGTCTCATCCGGCGAAAGGGCGGCCGCATAAGTAAGCGGTTTAATGGCACTGCCCGGCTGCTGCAAAGAAAGTGTGACATTGACATGGCCGTCAATTGTCTCGTCATCGTAATTCACACTGCCCAGCATAGCCAACACTTCTCCCGTGCCCGGTTTCAGAGCGACCAGGGCGGCATTTGTCAAATTGTGTTCCGGGCCAACAGCGGCCACATGCTGGCGTGCCAACTGTTCTGCAAGCTGCTGGTAACGCAAATCGAGCGTTGTTGTCACCCGCAGGCCGCCATTGGCCACAACATCTGCCCCAAACTGTTCTTCCAAAAGTTGGCGCACATACACAGAAAAATGGGGTGCGGCCAGGTCTACTTCCTGGGCAACAAAGTTTAACGGCTCCTGGTAGGCGGCCAGTACTTGCTCTTCGGTCAGGTCGCCATCGGCTTTCATCAAGTTGAGTACCAGCCACTGGCGTTCTTTGGCCCCTTCAAAGTTGGTTAATGGATCTAACTCGACGGGGCTTTGGGGCAGGCCAGCTAACAGGGTAGCTTCGGCCAGGGTTAGCTCTGTGGCGGATTTGCCAAAGTAGGTTTGGGAGGCGGCTTCTATGCCGTAGGCCAGATTGCCGTAGTAGATTTCGTTCAGGTACAGTTCCAGAATTTCGTCTTTGGTGTATTTGCGGGTCATGATCCAGGCGAGGATGATTTCTTTTGTTTTGCGGCTGTAGGAAACGGCCGTACGCTCTTCGTAGTCAAACACCAAATGGCGCACAAGCTGTTGGGTAATGGTACTGCCGCCAACGGGTCGTCCTTCCGGGTTGCGGAAGTTGGCAACAATCGCCGCCAGCAGCGAGGGCGCATCCAGCCCGATATTTTCGTAAAATGTATCATCTTCTACGGCAATGGTGGCATCAATGAGGTGTTGGGGAATGTCGCTCAATGGCACTTTGGTGCGCTTGCCTTCGCCAAAAATTTCCCACAGGACACGGCCGTTTCTGTCTGTAATCACCGTGGTTTCAAACGTTTCCCGGCTTTCCA
>CAZRIB010000255.1:0-6146 GCA_964600035.1 uncultured Ardenticatenaceae bacterium
TTTACCCTGCTGTCCCTCAACACCATTTTTTGGTGTGTGCCTTTGTATCTCTTTGCCATTGCAAAGCTCATCATCCCCATACCTGCCTGGCGGCGTTTTTGTACCCGCGCCATTATCTGGATTGCGGAGGCCTGGATTACAGGTAATAGTGCCTGGATGGCTTTAACCCAAACTTGTACCTGGGATGTGTCCGGCTTGAACGACAATGACCTGAATAATGATGGTTGGTATCTGGTTGTGAGCAACCATCAATCCTGGGTTGATATTTTTGTTCTCCAGCATATTTTTAACAAGCGTATCCCTTTTTTGAAATTTTTTCTGAAACAAGAATTGATTTGGGTTCCAATTATTGGTTTGGCCTGGTGGGGGCTGGATTTTCCGTTCATGAAGCGTTACAGCAAGGAGGAAATTCGCCGCAACCCTGAGCTGAAAGGAAAGGATTTGGAAACGACGCGTAAAGCTTGTGAAAAATTTAAGCTGACGCCTGTTTCGGTAATGAATTTTTTGGAGGGGACGCGATTTACACCTGCTAAACATGCAAAGCAGGCATCACCTTATCAACATTTGCTTCGCCCCAAGGCGGGGGGAATTGCTTTTGTGTTGGCGGCAATGGATGGACAAATTCGCACCATGATTGATGTTACTATTGCTTACCCGGAAGGCATTCCGACGGCTTGGGATTTTTTTTGTGGCCGTGTTCACCATATAAAAGTTTTTGTTGATAAACGGCCGATTCCTCCCCACCTTCTTTCCGGCGACTACACCAACGACCCTGATTTCCGCCAAACATTCCAAACCTGGGTCAACGACTTGTGGTACGAGAAAGACAAACGCCTTTCACAAATGCTAGAAGATACAAAAAAAACGTGGCGTAACAGCCACGTTTTTTGTAAGCAATCGAAATAAAACACATTACACACGAGTAATATATTCTCGTGTTTCCGTATTTACCTTGATGCGATCTCCAACCTGCACAAACAACGGTGTTTTCACCTTCAACCCCGTTTCTGTAACCACCTCTTTGGTTGCTCCAGTAGCTGTATCTCCGGCCACGGCATTTTCTGCTTCAACCACTTCAAACTCCATCGATTTGGGCAGAATATAGTCCAGCACTTCGCCTTCATACATTAACAGTTCCAGTTCCATGTTATCCCGCAAGAAAACCGCATCTTCTTCCATAACATGGTGGGCAACCTGCTTTTGTTCATATGTATCGGCGTTCATAAAAACGTAGAAACGGCCGTCATCATACAAATACTGATACGTACTCTTCTCCAGGCGAATATCTTCTACCCGGTCACCCGACGTAAACGTCATTTGCAAATTCGAGCCAGTACGCAAATCCTTCACACTCACCCGAATGGTTGCCTTACCCCGACCAGGTTTATTGTGGCTGTACTCACTCACCTTATACAAATTACCGTCAACGGTAAACGTTGTCCCACGACGCAATTGATTGACATCAATCATAAAAAAGCTCCTATGCCATTAAAATTTTCAAATTGGAATTTGGATAACGGACTGACGATCTTAGGCAAAGGGGTCAATACGTGACCGGCGATTCCACCAAAGCACCGCTGCCGATGTACCAGCCAAAACAAAAAGGCCTACAATGAACCAGACCAGTTCACGCAGAGGGGTCACGCTGCGCAGTGTAAAATTGCCAAGCTCTATAACCAGGAGCCGATAATCCATAGCAAAAGTTTATCATAAAGCAAGACAACTGTCAGGAGGATGAAGATGTTTATCTCCCATGATACAATCACCCTGATTCGACTGTCCAAATCCCTTATCTTTTCGTTCAATCCATTTCAGGAGTAAGCCATGACTCGAAAAATTATCTCAACCCAAAATGCACCCGCCGCCGTTGGCCCCTATTCACAGGGCGTTGTGGCTGGTAACCTGGTGTTTACGGCCGGACAAATCCCAATTGACCCCAAAACAGGCAAAATGATTGAAGGCGATATTCAAGCCCAAACAGAACAGGTGCTGCGAAACATTCAGGCCGTATTGGAAGCCGCCGGTTCATCTTTGGCAAATGTTGTGAAATGTACTGTCTTTTTGGCAGATATTTCTGAATTTGGGGCGATGAATGAGGTTTACGGCCGTTTCTTCACCAACAACCCACCCGCCCGCTCCGCCTTCCAAGTCGCAGCCCTCCCCCTTGGCGCACGCATAGAAATAGAAGCCATCGCCACTCTGGACTAACGGAACAACAAAATGGCCGGCGAAACCATCCTGCTCGTAGACGACGAAGCCAACATCCGCGAACTGGCACGCATGTACCTGGAAAAAGAAGGGTTCAAAGTCGTAACGGCCGTAAACGGCCAACAAGCCCTCGATGCCATCCCCCAACACAACCCCGACCTCATGGTACTCGACCTCATGCTCCCCATACTCGACGGCTGGGAAGTCTGCCGCCGCATCCGCGCCAAAAGCAACCTGCCCATCCTCATGCTCACCGCTCGCGACGAAGACATAGACAAAATCGTCGGGCTGGAAATGGGAGCCGACGACTACCTGACCAAACCGTTCAACCCCCGCGAACTCGTCGCCCGCGTACGTGCCATCCTGCGCCGCGGCCAGCCCCTTTCCGCCCAACACCCCGACCAGCCACGCACATTGGGCAACGTCACAGTAGACCCCATGAGCCGGGAAGTCACCGTCAACGACCAACGCATCACCCTGCGCACCAAAGAATTCGACCTGCTGCTCACCCTGCTCGACCACGTCAACCACGTCCTCTCCCGCGAACAACTGCTCGACCTTGTTTGGGGCTACGAATTTTACGGCCAAACGCGCACCGTTGATGTCCACATCGCCCACTTGCGCGACAAGCTCAGCGACAGCAACCTGACCATCGAAACCGTATGGGGCATGGGCTACAAACTGATTGCACCGCCAGAAGAAGCATAAACCAATTTACAGAGTGATTACACTTTCTTCATGACCGGTTTATCTCTTCCAGGTAAAGTAGGGGTGATATGCTAAAGACATTACGCGGACGACTGCTTGCTTCTTACTTTATCATTAGCCTGCTCACCCTGATGTTTGTCAGCGTAGGCTTGTTTTTCCTGTCCATTCAGCCAGGTATTCGCTACATTCCGGTTTTGCAGCATTTGGAAACGGTCAGCCGCAATACCACAGTGGAACTGCTGCACCTGCGTGAAACTGGCGCAGATGAAACAGCGTTCCTGACTGCTTTGCAAGAAACGGCCGCAGCCAATAACGTACGCGTCCTCGTCGTCAACGCCTCAACCAGCCAGGTGCTGTTCGACAGCAACGCCACATCCAGTTGGGAAGGCATTACCATTGCCGACGTCGCCCAACCCGCCCGCCTGCTGGCACGCTTTGGCAACAACGCCACGTACGGCCGTTTCCAACACCCCGACGGCACACGCTGGGTTGTATACGCCCAATCCTTCGCCAGCAGCCGCATCCAAATTTACTACGCCGTCCGCGAGCCTACCCCCCTCTCCTTCTTCCGCGAATATTTCAGCCGTCCCCTCTGGTGGGCTGGCATCACCGCCATCATGCTGTCAGTACTCTTTGCCTTCCTCATTGCCGGTTCTGTAGTCACCCCGCTGCAAAAAATGGCCGCCGCCGCCGAAGCCGTTGCTCAGGGAAACTACCAGCAAGAAGTGCCGCTCACCGGGCCGGATGAAGTGCGCCGGGTAGCCGCCAGCTTTAACGACATGGCACAGCAAGTCGCCAATACCCAGCAAGCCCAGCGCGATTTTGTAGCCAATGTCTCCCACGACCTGAAAACCCCCATCACCTCTATTCAGGGATGGAGTCAGGCGCTCATGGACGGCACGGCCGTTACGCCAGAAGAACAACAGCAAGCCGCCACCATCATCCACAACGAAGCCGCCCGCATGGCGCGCATGGTCAACCAACTGCTTGACCTCGCCCGGCTGGAATCCGGCCAAATTACCCTGGCACAAAACCCCGTTGACCTGGTACAACTCCTCACAGACCTGCACCGCAGCTTGCAGCGACGCGCCCAGGAGAAAAACCTGCACTTCACGCTGGAGACAGCCCCCGTCCCCCCCATTTTTGGCGACCACGACCGCCTGATGCAGCTCTTTCAAAACCTTGTAGACAATGCCTTTGCCCATACCCCGGCGGGCGGGCGGGTACACCTTGCCGTTGCCCCTCACGGCGAAGGCGCAGTGGAAGTAAAAGTACAAGATACAGGCGAAGGCATTCCGGCCAAAGACCTGCCCCGCATTTTTGAACGGTTCTATCAGGTGGACAAATCACGGGCGCAGGGGAATACCCGCCGCGGCTCCGGGCTGGGGCTGGCTATTGTGCAAGAATTGGTTGCCGCCCATCACGGCCGTATCCAGGCATTCAGCGAAGAAGGCAAAGGCACACTCTTCATCGTCCGCTTCCCCACCTCCACCAAACCAGCCGGCACCACCCTCATCAAGCGCAGCCAGTAATTTTTGCCCCCTACAAATGGCGCAGCCGCTCCACAAGCTCGCTAATCATCATGGCGGTTGCGCCCCAAACCTTGTACCCATTTACATCAAAATACGGAATTTGCCGGGGAGTACCGCGAACAAGCCATGTTTCTTCTTTGCGAATGTCGGGGTTAAAAAAGTGCCGCAGGGGTATTTCCAATATTTCGGCAACTTCTGTGGGCTGTGGCTGGAAACACGGCCGTTTCTCCGGCACATACCAGCCAACAAAAGGATGCACTTCAAAATCAGACGGGGGAATGTAAAGCGAATGCAGCTGCCCCAAAACAGCCACATCATCCGGCAAAACACCTATTTCCTCTTGCGTCTCCCGGAGGGCTGTTTTATGCAGCGGTTCGCCATCCTCATTGCGCCCCCCAGGAAAAGAGATTTGTCCCGGATGGGTAGACAGGTCATCCCGGCGGCGGGTCAGTACCAGATGCGGCTCGTTTTGCCAGTTGTAAAGCAAGGCCAGCACGCTGCCAACACGGGGGCTGCCAGATACGGCCGTATCCCGTTTGATTGGCCGCCCCAATGGAGCCATTTTTTTATACGCCGCCAGACTGTCAAAGTTCGGCAAATTGAGTGCCTGTTGGATTTCTTTTTTCGTCAATGTCATGGGGCTAAAGCTACCGCGAACGGCCGTTTCCGGCAAGCAAAAAGAGGCGCTCCAGGAACGCCTCTCCAACACATCTAAAACCGTTTATCGCTTACCTGACCGCTTTTTGCCGCCAGAAGAGCAAAACCGTGCCCAGCAATGCCAGCATGAGAACCAGCCCTAACAAAGCCGTTGTACCCTCATGCGCCTGAACCTGCTGCAAAGAAACGGCCGTTGGGCTTTGTGGCACAGTGGTACTGGCAAAACCAGCAACATTCCCTTGCCCGCTTCCCGGAATATAATCCATCGCTGTTGGCCCGAAACTATTAATCGTTCTAATCACATAATTCACATTACAAACAGGATTACCCCCGCCACAATTAGCCAGCCCAACTGCACTGGCCGCAACACTCATTTCTGTTAATGTCGAACCAGAACTGGTATATCCCACCGTAACTGTCGCACCGGTGCTGGCACAACCTGCATGGCCATCCAATACGGAGCCGCCTGTATCTGTCACCACAATCACATAATCCGCCGAAAAGCTCGCTCCAGTCGCACCACAAGCAGACGAGCCATTCGTCGTATTACCATCTACATCCAGCGCCACCTCAATTTGCTGCAAACAGCCACCACCCGTAAAGCTGCACCAAACAGACGGATTGACTGTATCGAACCGCCAGAAAAGGGTAGTGCTGTCATTTGTAAAATAAACTGTATTCAAGTCCAACCCTTCCCGGCCAGGATTCAAATCAGCGCCATCGGAAGAAAGCAGCGCGCCACCTGGCCAGGGATCATCTGTACCATCCACAACAATTGTCGCCGCAACGGCCGTTGCGGTCACCAATACCAATAAAACAAATGTAAACACCAGGGGGAAACGAAATTTGGACAACATGGCTGCCTCCGATTTGCAAGAATGTATAGGACAAAGGTACTGGCATTGTAACATATCCACCTTCTGAAAAAGGTTGTAAACCGGTTATAAAAACGGCCGTTATTCTCCCCCTTGTTGTCCCAACCATGCCGGGTGCGTCCAAAAATGGTGTAAAACCTGGTGTGAAATCAAAATGGCCTTGATT
>CAZRIB010000256.1:0-3513 GCA_964600035.1 uncultured Ardenticatenaceae bacterium
TGTGCGGGGGGTGTTTCTTGTTGTTTGATGCTGATTTGAATGGCTATGCCCAGGATGAAGAGAATGATGAAAAGGGCGGCTTCGTTGAATCGTTTGAAGGGGAATGCGCCGCTTATGAGGCTGGCTCCGGCTAATGAGGAGAGGGTGAGCAGTGCCCAATCGAATATCCAGTACAGGCATAGTGTGCCTATGATGCCGCCGATGATGAAAATGAGCCAGCCGATGTGGGAAACGGCCGTTATCTCCAGCATGACCATTAATCTAAGCAAAAAGATGCCTCCAGACAGGAACCCCACCAGCCCAATGGCAAATTTTTGGGCGTAGACGGCAGTAACGGCCGTTACCGCTCCCACAATTAACCCAGCCACACCCACCTGCCAGACAGGCATTCCGGTGAACAAATTGACAGCGACGGCCGTGCCAGCCATAAAACCCACCGCACCGGTAAAAAACCAAAACAACTTACGCCCAAAAATAAGCAGTCCCAGACCGAGCAGAACATCAATTACAGGCATTTTGTGCTTCTCTTTGCATCGTCATGATTTGGCTGTTTTTTGGCAGGGGCAGCCAAATGGTAAAGCGCACACCCCGATCGGGTAAATTGCTGACTGTGAGCTTGCCGTTGTGCAATGTACAAATACGTTGGGCAATGCTGAGTCCCAGACCACTGCCGGGGATGTGGCCTGTCGCCCCTAACACGCCTCTGTAAAAATTGTCAAACAATTTGGTTAGTTCCTCCTCCGGGATGGTTGTGCCGCTGTTGGTAATGTGGATGGCAGCGCCGGGGGTGGTTTCATAAACGGCCGTTTCCACTTCCAGGCACACTTTCCCATTTTCAGGGGTGTATTGGAGCGCATTTTGCAGTAATTCTGTTAGAGCCTGCATTAAATATTTGGGATGGCCGCGCACAACTGTTTGTTGTAATGTCGCCGCATTAGCCTGAAAAGTAATGTTTTTTGCCTGAAATTGGTCGCTAAAGCGCGTAACGGCCGTTTGCAATAAATGGTGCAGGTTAATTTCCTCACGAAAACGGTTTGCAGGCTGGCTTTCCAGAGCCGTAATGGTCAAAATGTCTTCCACAATGTGCCACAAACGGTCTGTTTGCAGTTGAATGGTGTCGAGATATTTTTCTTTCTTGTCTGAGGGGCCGGTACGGAGCAAATCGGTATGAAGCTTGATGTTGGTAATGGGGGTTCTCAACTCGTGTGAGATATTGGTCATGAACGTGCGGCGGGCTTCTTCCAGGGCTTTTTGCTGGCTCATATCTGTAATGGTGGCAACATAGCCAACCTGACCTTCTCCTAATGCCTGGATGGGGGCCAGGGTAACGGCCGTGTCGATGACAGTATCTGGTATACAAGTCAGCTTGAGTTCTCCACGCCATGACTGTCCATTGTGAACGGCCGTTACCAAACCATCTGGCAGTTCAAACGGCAGCAAATCCCCAAACGATTTTTGCAGCAGTTCATCCACTTCAACACCCGTCAGCAAACAAAGGGCGTTATTGGCATACCGAATATGTAATTCATTATCTAACAGGGCAATGCCGTCGGCCGTGTTGCTTAAAATGACTTCACTAATGGCTTGTTCGGAACGAATTTCGGCCGTGCGTGCCGCCACCTCATCTTCCAGATGGGCAATAATTTGCACACGATGAACGGCATTGGCAACCACATCGGCAACGGCTTGTATCAGGCGAATTTCCTGCGGTGAAAAGAGGCGCTTTTCTGCGGCCCCCAAATGCAGCACACCAATGAGATGCTCCCCGGCTTTGAGCGGTACAGAAATATGACCTTTGAATACGTCTTTCAACGGTTGTTCTTCGGGCGTGAAGTGGGCTAATGGATCTTTGGAAATATCTTCTGTGACATAAACTTCACCGGTACGGGCAACAAATCCCGTGATGCCCTGGTCAATGGAATAAGTCACGCCAACAGGCACAATCGAGTGGGGAACGCCGCCGAATGTGGTGAGTGTTTTACTGTTTTCATCATACAGGTAGATGAGGACCGCCGCCGCGTCAATCACTTTGAGAATTTCGGTCATGCCGGTGTTGAGAATGGCTTCGAGTGTGTCGTGGCTGCGGATTGCCGTTGAAATTTGTAGGAGGGCTTCCAGTTCGGCCGTGTATTTTTTGAGGGTGTTGGTTGCCTCTTTTTGGGTGGTGATGTCTTGCAGTGAGGCAATGCGGTATTTGCCATCCGGCAGTACGGCAATGTGGATGAAGATGTCGTGTATTTGTTTTTTGCGGTCAATTAATCGAAATTCATAGGCAGTTGGGGGGAAGCCTGTTTTTTTGGAGCGCTGGGCGTGGTATGTTCTTAGCCTGGGTAAATCTTCAGGATGAACAAATTCAGTCCACAGGGTTTTGTTTTCCAATTCTTCTTTGGTGTAGCCGGTCAGTTTTTCAAATTGGTGGTTGACCAGGTTGAGCATTTTGTTTTCGTCAAAAATGACTGTGGCGGTGACGGCGTTGTCGAAGAGGGCTTTGTAGTAGGCTTCTGATTGTTGGAGGGCTTGTTCTGTTTGGCGGCGGCGAGTTATGTCGTGGAAGATGAGGATACGGCCGTAAATGGCATTAAACTGGTCTTTTTGGGGAATCATGGTCACTTCAAAGTGACGGGTTGTCCCATGTCTGCGAATTTCTATCTCACTGGTGAGGGTGATGTGGGAAATGTTTTTGACCAAGTCGGCGCATTCAGGCAGAACGGCCGTAATGGGTCTGCCAAACTGCTCATCACTCAATTGCAGCAGGGCTTGCGCCGCCGGATTAGCCGATACAAACCGCTGCGACAGGTCTACCAGAATCACACCGTCGTGGAGTTGTTCTATGACGGTTTCGTAGGTCAGCGGCATTAAGTCTAAAAAGTGGAAACGGCCGTGTGCCCACAACAGCAGCAAATTTGTAAACAAAAAAGTAAACGGAACCGGGTCAAAGCGTTCTATAGAAACATCACGGTAAAAGATATAGGCTGTGGCGCTGAGCGGCGGAACCATACTGAGCAGTAAAAGTATGTATTGCCACCGGTAAATACCCCTGGCACGTTGAACCTGGTGCAAAAGAATAAAGGTGCTAACCCCGGCAAGCATCATAATGAAGATTAAATTTATCCAAAACAGCGGCCCAAAATTAAAGACTAACAGATTTAACCCGCCTAACTGCTCAATGCGGGGATTAACCTGTAAGAGATGGTATGTGCCGGGCAGCCAGATGAGTACGACAGCAATTGTGGCGGGGGCACTTATTAAAGCAAATTGTTTGAGAGAGAGATGAGGGTAGAACCCCGTATATTGGAGTGTGAAAATCAAAACCCAAATGGGTAAAAAGGAAAAGGCAATAAATTTAAAGTTGTACCAGATGATTTTGGCGGCAATGGTTGAAGACATCAGTTCGCCGATGTGGAACAGTGCCCATGCTGCCATGCTGAAGCAGACCAATGTGAATGTTTTGGCCCCAACAACGGCCGTTTTCTTCCAGGAAATAGTACCTAGAATAAAGGATGTCGTGGCAGA
>CAZRIB010000256.1:3613-6130 GCA_964600035.1 uncultured Ardenticatenaceae bacterium
TTACGGCAGTGCCCATACAGTAAAATCCTGGTAATCTGTGGCATAGCCGGGCACTTCATTCCCTTCAAAAAAGGCTGTAAATAACTGCACATCTCCTTTATTAATGCGGTCAGACAAATCTAGCGTGGCGGCGAAACGGCCGTTAACCAAAAAGACCCCCTGATTGCCATAAACCAAAACCACCAATTCATTCAAATCTCCCGCATTCAAATTAAGCCAATCAGCCGGAAGCTCATCCTCATGGACTACACTGTCCTCACTATCCTGCCGGTTATACAAAGCCCAATACCCCGACGATTCCACGACCAGCCAATACTGTTCTCCCAAATCCGCATCCCGGAACGAAAAACCCATGTCCCAAAGTCCAATGGTCTCGTCGTAAGGCGTTACAAAAACAGCACTGGCAATGACATTTTGTAAATCAACACCGGCATTGCGTGACTTAATAAAATTATCCTCAATATGTTCAAGCGAACCATTTGCCGGGCCAAATACCGGCGACAGTTCCCAAACTTGAAAATCTGAATATGCCGTTTCTGCCCCTGCCTGTTCACTATCGGCATAAAAGCCTGTTGCAATCGCTATATCTCCCGCATCAAGCCGTCCAGACAAATCCAAAATGGTGACAAACTGGTTATTAAAATAAAAGTAGCCCTGTTCACCCCGAGCAATCACAGTAATTTTATTAGGTTCTCCCAGTCCGCTGTTAAAACGAGTGCGGATCACATCTTCTTGAACAAAATTGTCCTCATTGCCCTGCCGGTTGTTCAAGTTCCAGGAGCCATCGGAGCGAATAACCAGCCGCATTTCGTTGTCTGCGTCTGTTTGCCGGAAGAAGAGGCCGTAGTCCCAATTTTCTCCTTCATCAAATGGGTTAAAAAAGGTCACAGTAACCATGAAATCTTGCAGGTTTACAGAGGCAAATTCACTTTCAATTTTGCTGTCACCGGGATCATGAGCCAGTGCCCCGGAAAGCGGGCCAATTAGCGGGGTAAGGTTTGGTTGGAAGATGCGTTCTGCTTCGGCTGTGGCGGCGGCGGCAGTTCTTTCTGCTTCTTCTGTGGCGCGGATGGCCGCAAACATTTCCCGTGTGGCTTCGGCATCACCGGCTGGTGTGGTGGGCGGCGGCGGTTCGGGTGTGTTTTGGGCGGCCAGGGCAAAGGCGGTGGCTGTGGCGAACCGTCCCTCTGCCAGGGCTGTGCCGGTGGCGTTGATGGTCGGCGTTGCTTCTGTAAATGATTCGAGGGTGCTTTCCAGGTTGTCTAGAGAATTTGGGGTGGGGGTGGCAACGGCCGTTGCCACATCAGCTACCCCGCCATTAAAAACATCATCGGGTGTGAGCAAACTGTCAAACGTGCCGGAGCTAACCAGATAGTAGGTAATGGCAACGGTGGCGATGCACAAGATTACCAAACCGGCCAGTACACCCCATACCCAGCCCGGAATGCCACTTTTGCTGTCACTGACAGGCACGGCCGTATAGCGTTGGCTGTCGGTAGAAGAATCACCAACCTTTTTGGCCGTTGTGGGCGGGTCTAATGGTTCTGCCTTCAATTCAGACGGTTGGGGCACATTGGCAGGCGTTTGAATGTCCGGCGCAATTTCAGACCGAATGGCGGCCAGCTCGGTTGCCAAATTGCTGTCTTTCGTCTGGCTGGTTAATGTTTCCAGCGCTTTGGTTAAATCTGTGGCCGATGAAAAACGTTCATCACGTTCTTTCGCCATGGCCTTGCCAATAATTTCATTGGCGGTTGGCGGCAGGTCTGGGCGCACTTTGGAGATGGCCGGCACGGGATCCATCACATGCTTCATCATCACTTTGGCCGGGGTATCTGCCTCATAAGGGGGTTTGCCGGTGAGCATTTGGAAAAGGATGACGCCCAGGGCGTAGATGTCGGAACGGCCGTCCAGTTCCTTATCGCCGTAGACTTGTTCAGGACTCATGTACGATGGCGTACCCACCAGACTGCCGCTGGCTGTTAGCTGCGACGTGGATGAAGCAATGCGGACAATGCCAAAATCGGCCAAAAAAGCATCTCCGTACTGGTCAAACAAAATGTTGGATGGCTTTAAGTCGCGGTGAATAATTCCCTGGGAATGGGCACGTTCCAGAGCCGCACCAATGCGCTGTAAAATGACGGCCGTTTCCTCAATAGACAACGGCCCTTTTTGCAGCCGTTCTGCCAGTGAGCCGCCCGGCATATAGCGCATCACCAGGTATGGTTGGCCGTCACTTTCGCCAAAGTCATACACAGGCACAATGGCCGGATGCTCCAGCATGGCAATTGTTTTGGCTTCACGTTCAAAACGGGCACGAAACTCTGGCTCGTGCATAAATTCGCGAGGCAGTACTTTTACCGCCACCCAGCGTTCAAAATGGGGATCGTAGGCTTTGTAAACTGTTGCCATCCCGCCCCGACCAACTTCACTGTCAATGACATATCGACCGATTTTTTCTGGCTGCATTTGTTCACCTGAAATAATGGAAAATGTAGAATGGAAAATTGATAATTGGGT
>CAZRIB010000257.1:0-4852 GCA_964600035.1 uncultured Ardenticatenaceae bacterium
TTTTATCTTGTTTTTCCTCCTCTCCCTACAAAAAAGCGGAAATGTCGTTTATGCGACAAGTCCGCTTTTTTACTTTTATCCCTTTTCCCTTGAATCTTTTGTCGTCAATCTTCTCTGCGACGGCCAAACGCTAATGCAATGCCTGCTGTTGCCAGTACGGCCGTTACCAGCCCTGCCCCAAGCACCCCTTTACGAACAACCGGCTCGGCATCATGCTCCGCCAAAAACTCCTTCACAGGACGCAGCTTCTGCTCCGGCGTCACACCAAATGCCAGGTGCAAAATTCCCTTAGCCAGTTTGTACTCGCCCGGTTTCCGCATAATGGTGGCTACATCAAACGGCTGCGGCGGCTTGCCATACACAAACGCACGTGACTGCGTAAACTGGAGCATATCCCGCTGGCTGTGCGTCCGGCCAATGCCTGAATCCTTCACACCGCCAAAAGGCAAGTGTGGAATGGCAAAGTGGGATATGGTGTCATTAATGTTCACCGAACCAACCTGAAGCTGGGCTGCCACGCGGCGCGCACGGGCAATATTGCGGCTCCACACCGATGCACTCAGGCCAAAGTTGGAGTGATTGGCCAACTGAATGGCATGTTCATCATTTTCCACCTTCATAATGGGGATGATGGGGCCAAATGTTTCTTCCCGCATCAGCTTCATGGTGTGGTCTACATTAACGACCACAGTTGGGGCCATAAACATGCCTTCGCGCTGTCCGCCCACCAAAATGGTTGCGCCTTTGGCAACAGCATCTTGCAAATGCTCTTCAATAATGTCGATTTGTCGTTGAAACGTCAAAGGGCCAATATCGTTCACATTTTCAATGTCTGGGGAATAACCGACACGCATCTCTTGGGCAATTTGAACCACTTCGCCAACAAACTGGTCGTAAATTTCTTTGGCTACATAGACCCGCTCCACGGCCATGCATGTTTGCCCGGTGTTATAAAACGCGCCCCAGGCTCCCCATTGGGCGGCGGCCTGCACGTCGGCATCGTCCAGCACAATCATGGGGTCTTTGCCACCCAGTTCACAAATAACAGGGGTCATGTTTTCGGCGGCGGCCTTCATAACAAGGCGGCCTGTGCGTGTAGACCCGGTGAGGAAGATGAGGTCGGGTTGTGACTCTACCAGTGCAGCCCCAACACGGCCGTCTCCATGCATAAAGCGGACAAACGGCGCCAACTCAGGAATCCGCTTGAACAATTTATCCATCATTACCCCGGTTGCGGCCGTTACTTCCGAAGGTTTGGCAATCACCGTATTCCCGGCCAGCATTGCCGACACAATCGGTGGAATCATCAACACCAACGGATAGTTCCAGGGGCCAATAATGCCTACCACACCATAGGGTTTATTCTCCAGATAGGCACGCTTAAAAATTTGCAGTCCCGTGGGAATCCGGCGGCGGCGCAGCCACTTGGGCGCATTTTTGCAATACTGGTTAATCAAATCAACGGTCATAAACAGCTCGGTCAAGGCATCTTGGCGGCTTTTGCCGTTGTCCTGATTCATAACGGCCGTAATCTCATCCGCCTCATCAATCAAAAGCTGTTGAAGCTGGCGCATAATCCGCACCCGTTCACGAACCGGTTTATTCGACCAGCCGGGCAAAGCCGCCCCCATCTCACGCCGGGCAAGCATCACCTGTTCGGCCGTGGCAATGGGCACACTGCCAAACTGCTCGCCCGTCGCCGGATTAATAAACGGCAGCACCTCCGGATTCCCCTGCCCATTCAAGACCCGTCCCTTTTGCTGAATCAATTCCATTTGCATGTTACGCTCCTACGTTTTTAGTGATTGACGGCTGTGATGAATACCAAATACTGAATACCGAACACTGGTTACCGAACACTGGTTACTGAACACTGAACACCAGCATCCCTCCCAGCTACTCCTTCTTCAGCACCACCAGCAGCACACCAATCGCGGCTAACAACCCACCCAATGCCAATATCCGCCGCCGTGACACGTTTTCCATGTCCAGCACGGATGCGTCCAGCACATTTGCGTCCAGCATAGATGCGTCCATATCTGCCGGTTTTACCAATGGCTCAACCGGCGGGGCTTCTTCTTTAGACGGCATCAAGGCCATCGCTCTTTCTGCCATGGCTGTAATGGTTAGGCTTGGATTCACACCCAAATTGGCCGGAATTACAGAACCATCGGCCACATACAGCCCGGGATAATTGAATACTTCGTGCTTTATATCAATCACGCCGCTTTGCTCATCGGCGCCAATACCGCAGCCACCCAAAATATGGGCTGTTGAGGGTGTGTTTAGCAAAACTTCGTTGACAGTAGATTGGGCAATGCTGTTTGTTCTGGCGGCGAAACGTTCCACAACAGCCCGCCCTGCTTCTACAACGGCCGGAATCGGCAGGCTGCGATCCCGTTCGGTAACCAGCCCCTGCCGCCAAAGGGTAAATATGCTGCGGCCACGTTTTAGCCGCATACGGTTTTCGACAGTTTGCATGATTAACAAAATGGTGGAATCGTGCGCCCAATTTGGCAATATTTTGGCTTTGATGAAGTCATACGGCCGTTTCACACCCTCCGCCACAAACGCCTTCACCCGCTCCCAAACAGTTGTGCCTGCCATATCCACCAACGGCACAGCCAGCAGGCGCATCATACCCGACCCCTTTGGGTAGCGCACTGGCTCTACGCTGGTCACATCATCAATCCAAAAGTGGGATGTAATCGCCACGCCCTGGGAGTAGTCCACGTCGCTTTCACGGGCAGTCACGCCCAGCAGGGCTTCGCTGTTGCTGCGTACCATATGCCCCAACCTGGGCGACAATTTGGGCAGGGTTTTCAATTCGTCGCGGCATTTTAGCAGCAGGTTTACTGTGCCCAGCACGCCGGCAGAAAGAACGACGTTTTTGGTACGAACGGCCGTTTTCCGTTTGAACAGCCAATCTGTCGTCTTTTCGTAAATGACTTCATACCGTGCGCCGTCTGGCTGTGGGCCGTATAACGGCCGTATCGCCAACACATTCGCTTCTGGCCGCACTTCCACACCCAACTTTTCTGCAAAATAGAGGTAATTCTTATCGAGGGTATTTTTGGCATTATGGCGGCAGCCCACCATACACCCCCCACAGTGGATACACCCGGCTCGCTCCGGCCCCTCCCCGCCAAAAAATGGATCAGGAACCGTTTTACCCGGCTCTCCAAAAAAAATCGCCACCGGGGTTGGCTTAAACGTGTCCTCACGTCCCAACTCGGTGGCAATATCACGCAGTACAAAATCAGCAGGCCAAAAACGCGGATTCTCCGTCACCCCCAGCATACGGTTGGCCGTCTTAAAATGGGGAGCAAGCTCTGCCTGCCAATCGGCCAAACCACGCCATTCCTCTGCCTCATAAAACGCTGGCCCCGGCTCAATATGGGTGCTGGCATACACAAGACTGCCGCCCCCCACCCCACTGCCATTCAAAATCATGATGTCGTCCAGAAAATTGATGCCCATAATGCCAAAGCATCTTGCCGCAGGCAGCCACACCGACTTGAAGATGTTCCAGTTACTTTTTGGAAAATCTTCTGCCCGGTAACGCTTGCCGCGTTCCAACACGACCACATCATACCCTTTTTGCGCCAGCCTCATGGCCGACACACTGCCACCAAAACCAGATCCAATAATGACAAAATCAGGTACAGAAGGAGTTTGATCCGAAGCTAGTTTGTTCATGAGCAGGTCTCCGCGAGTAGTGAGAAAAAGTGTGACACCGGAAAAAAATGCCACATCGCGTCAATTTATAACACGCTGCGTTATATTGTACCAGAAAAAGGGGGGGATTGGAGATTGGGGATTGGAGATTGGGAGATTGGGAGATTGGGAGATTGGGCTATTGGTTGTTACTTGTTGATTGTTATTTGTTGATTGTTACTTGTTGATTGTTACTTGCGTCTCGACAAAGTGTCAACCCGGTTGACACTTCCTCTGGCTAAGTTACAATGTGAATGATGTTTCAATGTGCCCACCGTCAGGTGACCAGCGGCAGCTTATTTATTCACCCACGCAAGTAATTTTTGGGAGGACCCATGACACGAATTATCGCCGTAGCCATGCAAAAAGGTGGCGTCGGAAAAACCACCACAACCGTCAATCTGTCCGCGGCATTGGCCGAGCAGGGGCAGCGTGTTTTGGCAATTGACCTTGACCCACAAGGCAACCTTACACAGCACTGCGGCTTTGACCCGGACAGCATTAGCCCGTCGATTTATGATGTTTTGAAGGCGGAAATGGATGGGCTGGAAAATGCGGTGGAAACGGCCGTTTACGAAACAGACGAAGGCTTCCACCTGCTCCCCGCACAGCCAGAACTCAGCCTCGTCGAACTGGCACTCATCAACACCCTCAGCCGCGAGCGCGTACTCGCCACCATCCTCGACCCCATCAAACAGCATTACGATTACATCCTCATCGACTGCAACCCCTCGCTGGGGCTGCTCGTCATCAACGCCCTCACCGCCGCCACAGACGTCATCATCCCCATCCAAACCGAATACCTGGCGGCACGCGGCGCCCTCATGATTCTTTCCAGCATCGAAACCGTTCGCCGCAAAAAACTCAACCCCAACCTGCGCATCGCCGGCATTCTGCTGACAATGGCCGACACCCGCACCACCCTCACCCGTGATGTCCTGGCCGCCATCGAAAACCAATACGGCGGCGGCATCCACATCTTCAGCACCATCATTAAGCGCTCTGTACGCTTTGGCGAAAGCGCAGCCGCCGGGCAAAGCATTCTCACTTATGAACAAGCCGGTCCCAGCGCCAACGCCTACCGCAGTGTGGCAAAAGAACTTCTAGCCCGCACGCCGTAGGCCGTATGCCGTAT
>CAZRIB010000257.1:4952-6123 GCA_964600035.1 uncultured Ardenticatenaceae bacterium
TCTCTAACGGAAAATCACCCAATGGCACGTAAAAAACCAAAAATCAACCTTTCCCAACCGATTCAGCCCCGCACCGGGGACCTGGAAAAATTGTTCGGCGGGCCAGATGCCACCGAGCAAGGCTCCGGGCTGCAGCTTCTGGCTTTGCGGCTGGATGCCATCCGCCCGGACCCCGACCAGCCGCGCCAGACTTTTTCTGACGAAAGTTTGCAGGAACTGGCGAACTCCATTGCGCAGGATGGCGTGATTCAGCCGATTGAAGTGACGGAAATCGCGCCGGAGCAGTATCTGATTGTGCATGGTGAACGCCGCTGGCGGGCGGCACAGTTGGCCGGGTTGGAGACGATTCCGGCTGTGGTGCGCCGCCGCGATTATGATGTGGTGACGCGCTTTGTCCGCCAGATGGTGGAAAATATCCAGCGCGAGGATTTGAATGATGTAGACCGGGCGGCGGCTTTGCTGCGTTTGCGCGATTTGATGCAGGAAGAACTGAACACGGCCGTTGCCGACAACATCTCCACCGACGAACCCTGGAGCAAAAAAGTGACCTGGGCCAAAGTGGGCAAACGCCTGGGCTACAGCCGCCAGCGCATCCACCAGCTCATCCAGCTTCTCAAACTGCCCGATGAAATTAAAACGGCCGTTCGTGAAGGCACACTCAGCGAACGCGACACCCGCATTTACCAGGGTCTCAAACTCAGTCAACAGCGCGACCTGCACCGCGCCCGCATGGCCGGTGAACTAAGCCAAAAGGAAATTCGGCAGGTGGCCGCCCAGCTCAAACAATCCCCAGACCGCACAGTCACCCAGGTCATTCAGGTGCTGCGCACCCCGCCAGCAGAACCGTCGTTCGAAACTTCACTCAGAGAAACGCAGGAGGAACGGCCGTTACCCACCCCACCCCGCGCCACAGAACCCCAGCAAGCCCTGCGCCACCAGCCCGACTTTGGGCAGGAAAGCATCATCCCCGCCCGCTCCGGCGGCCCCACCGGCATCGACCGGCTGGACTGGGTGCGCGGCCACCTTGCCCGCGTCCCCCGCCAAAACCTCACCCCCGCCGAACGGCAGGAAATGCTCCGCCTGCTCACCCTCATTCAGGAAGACGTCGCCTCACTCATCCAGGCGTTGATGAATGATGAATGATGATTAAAGATTAAGGATTGAAGATTGG
>CAZRIB010000258.1:0-6116 GCA_964600035.1 uncultured Ardenticatenaceae bacterium
TTTTTTCTCTGGTAACTTCAAATTCTCCGCGCCCTTTGCGCCTCTGCGGCTGCTTTTTTCGGAAGACTCATTGATGCTTAAAGATGGAAACAGCGAGTTGTGCTTAGCGGGGAACGTGGGAAATGAGACGGCCGTTTTTGCTTTCAATCAGGCCGCGAGCCAAAAAGTCATCAATCACGGCATTTACTAACTCTTCCGGTTCAATGTAGCCGCAGCGAAACACATAATCTTTTGCCCAGGGATAGCTTGTCATCGTGGCTACCAGATCATCTCTGGGCTGTCCGGAACCGATGATGAGGTAATTCATAATGATGCGGCGCACCAGATGCCAGGCCATCTTTGCCGGATCACGCAAAAAGGCGGTCAGCCGCCGCCAAAGTTGTATCAGGGCGCTGTGGGCATCGTAAATGATGGGGCCATGTCCGGGTAGAATGGTGGAGATGTTCATTTTTTGCAGCATCTTGACGGTATCCATTGCCTGATCAATGATGCCAAACCCGTGAACGGCCGTATTCAAAATACCCATATCGCCATCCTGAAAAATAACATCACCGCCAATCAATAAGCCATGCTTTTGGTTAAACAAGGCAATGCCATCCGGCGCATGGCCAGGCACAGCCAATATCTGAAACTTCAAATCACCCAAAACGATGTCATGACCCGGCCGCAGCACCTCATCAACCGGAGGCGGGTCAACTTTTGCCCCAAAGTAGTCCAGCCACATGGCATTTCTGTCCCCGGTGTTGATGATTTCGGCCGTTTTGGGGCCAGCCAGAATTTTTGCGCCGCTTGCCTCCTGGACAGCCCGGTTGCCGCCGATGTGGTCCCAGTGGCAGTGGGTGTTGATGATGCGGGTAATGTTGGCTGGCTTGATTCCGGTCTGGGCGATGGCGTCCAGCGTAACGGCCGTGTCTGCTTCATAACCCGTATCCACCAGCACCGGGCCGTCGCCACCCGCCACGATAATCTGGTTGCTGTTGACCCAACCACGCTCAATAAAATGTATTGACTCTGGCAGTCCCATCATCGTCTCCAGGTAATCATTCAGATAATCATTGAAGATTAAAAGTTAAAGATTGAAGCAGAGATTGGAGATTGGGAAATGGTGAAATCATTTTCCATCTCCAATTCTCTCCATCTCTTACAAAACCTTTGTCACCTTCAGCCCTAATTGGCCTTCTTTGTTCGCCTGGGTAATGGCTTCACTGGAACCCAGCACCACAATTTGGGCTTCTCTGGCAACCGCATCCAGCACATCGGCGAAAGCTTTGAAATCGTCTGCTGTTGTGTTTAACACTTGCTCCCGGTACTGCTGCCGCCGGGCATCGCTTTCACCCAATAAATGCCAAATCATGGAAGTAAACCCTTTGGCATCGGGCAGTTGGTAGCTGTCGAGGTCGCCAATCACGCCGATGATTGATTTGACCAGCTCATCTTCGTGCAAATCCAGGTGGCGCAGGAAAACGGCCGTTTCGTCATAATTCTTCAGCGTATTCAACAAATTCGGGTCACGATAAGACAAATACGTAAGCACCCCAAGCCGCCGGTCTGTAGACACAAAAGCACCATAAGCCCCGCCTTGCGCCCGAATCTTTTCCCAAAGCCATGTTGTGCGCAAATAATTGGTAATCACCGAAATGGAGCCATGCCATTCATAACCCAGGTCAGTAATCTTTGTGCCCTTGCCTACATAATTCACCTGTGCCGGAATCGTTAACCCCTCATCCACACGGGCCAGTTGAGGCTGCCAGCGCTGAATTTGTTTTGGTGCAGCCGGCAATTCATCAATAAACGCCTGCACGTGCGGCTGGAACTTTTGCCAGTTGGCGGCATCCAGTGTCACATTACAAACCATCCCTTCCCGATTAACCAGCAGTTTGCGCAGTTGTTCCAACTTTGCCAAAACCGCAGGCCAATCGTTTTCCACCTGCTCAGCCAGTTGGCGCAAGAAGAACAAATAGCTCACCCCGCCCAACTGCTCTGCAAGCCAGCCCGCTTCGCCATAATAAGCACGCAGGCGCGTGTTAACGATAGAATGGCCGCCTGGCACAAGTCCCGATTCCATACGCGCTTTGGCTTTTAGCACCAACTGGCGGAATCGTTCCTGATTATCCAGCTTTACAGTGAGTAAAATGTCGCGAATAATTGCCAGCATATCCTGGGCCTGGCTCATGGTTCCCTTGCCGCGCACAAAGAACCATGCGGCGGCCTGATCTTCTCCTTCCACAGCAGATGTGTAGGCACTGGGGGAAATGCCACCCGTTTTGCGGCCAATGCGCTGGGACAATTTAATAAAATCTTCGGTTTCTGTGCCCAGTTCCAGCAGCGCCCGGCCGAAAAGTTTTATGTATGGCAGCAGTTCTTCCGGCAGTGTATGGAAATTAAAGCCCACATCCACATAGGCAATGCCATTGGTAAACAAATCGTGGAAAAGAAGCTGCGCTCCGTTATATGTCGTGGCTTCAATGGGAATGGTCTTGTTTTCCTTGTCGATGTCATCCAATGTCAGGCTTGGGATTTGAGCCAGCAGTTCCGGCGGGTCTGGGGTCTCCTGCCGTTTCTTTAATTCGGCCGTGTAGTCGATGATGGCCTGGATTTCTTCATCACTCAATGATTTTTGAATGGCATCCAGTTTTGCCCGCTCTTCCGCCTCTTCCCGCTGATTCAATTCGGGATCAGGTTCCAAAATAACAGTTAATCGATGGCTGTTATTTAATAAATATGTACCGATTAATTCTGGCAGCAGTTCCGGGTTTTCTGCCAGTTTCTTTTTCACTTCGGCCAAAGGCGCTTCGTACTTTAACGGTTCGATGGGGTCTCTGTCGTACAGCCACTGGGAAAGGGTGCGCAGCATAATGAGCAGCCCGCGCGGGTAAGAACCGGTGTTGTTTTCACGCAGGCTAAATTCAATGGTGTTGACGGCCGCTTCCACCAATTCACCATCAAACCCACTTTCTGCCAATCTGGACAACGTTTCCATCACCAATGGCTCAACCTTATCCCGGTTTTCTGTTTTTACGCCCTTCAAACCAATGTCAAAGGTTACTTGCCGGGTGTGGGAAGAAAATCCGCCGCCTACCGTATCTTCACCCAGGCCGGAATCGAGTAAGGTTTGGCGAAGAGGAGAACCGGGTGTGCCCAGCAGGCAGTAGTCCAGTACGCTTAACAGCAAGCGGTCGGCCGGATTGGTAATTTCTGGCAGTGCCCAGTTCACCATGACCATGTTTTTGGGGTCTGTTTCGTTGGCATCTACGCTGTATGGACGGATGATGGTGCGTGGTTCGGGAAACGGCCGTTGCAGCGGAATCGCCGACGCCACCTCTTTCGCCTCAAAATCACGCAAATACGCATCCAAAATCCGCAGACGCTCTTCCTCCGGGTCGTCCCCATAAAAATAGAGCCGGGCATTCGACGGATGATAAAACATTTCATGGAACGCCTTAAACTGCTCATACGTCAAATTTGGAATCTCCTTCGGATCACCGCCCGAATCAACCCCATAAGGCGTATCCGGCAAAAGCTCCTGGCTGCTGTAACGATACAACACATTATCCGGCGAAGAATAAGCCCCCTTCATCTCATTAAACACAATCCCGCGATACATCAACGGCGCATCCGGCGACTCCAGCTCAAAATGCCAACCTTCCTGCGCCAAATGCTCCCGCGTCAACAATGGATGAAACACCGCATCCAGATAAACATCCACCAGATTATAAAAATCCTGCAAATTCTGGCTGGCTACCGGGTAAATCGTCTTATCCGGATAAGTCATTGCATTCAAAAAAGTATTCATGGAACCTTTCACCAGTTCCACAAACGGCTCTTTGGCACGATATTTACGCGAACCGCCCAACACCGAATGTTCCATAATATGGGGAACACCCGTCGAATCAGAAGGGGGTGTACGGAAATTCGCCCCAAATACCTTGTTTTCATCGTCATTGCTTACCGTCAGCAGTTCCGCACCAGACCGCTTATGGCGATACAATCGTACAACGCCATTCACTTCAGGCACTTCTTCCTCACGGATCAGTTCAAAACCATAGGCTTCTGCCATTCATACACCTCATTCAAGTTGATGATTCAAGATGATTGATTAAAGAGTAAAGCTGGAGATGAGAATTAGAGATTGGAGATTAGAGATTGGAGATTGGAAAGGCACTCTTTATTCTCTGCAAAACTTTGTGGTTCTCCGCATCACTCTATGCTCCCGCTGCATGGGTACAATCACTTTAGCTTTTACTCATTAATCATTTACCAATTAGTATCTATACAGGTACTCATATTGAAAACCCTTAGGAACACAGAGTTTCGCAAAGGTCTCGCAGAGTTTCACAAAGTAAAGAAGATAACCTCTTTATTCTCTGTGCAACTTTGTGGTTCTCCGTGTCACTCAGTGTTCCTACTGTATAGTTACTGCCAATTATTACATTATCTCCCTTCAAGAAAGTTCTGCAAGATGCGCTTGCCGTGCTCTGTCAGAATACTTTCCGGGTGAAATTGCACACCCACCACAGGATGTGTTTTGTGCTGCAAGGCCATTACCTCTCCTTCGCTGGTAAAGGCTGTTACCTTTAGCTCTTCCGGGATGGGTTCTTCCACAATAAGGGAATGGTAACGTGTGGCCTGAAACGGACTGGGCACACCATAAAACAGGCCTTCGCTGGTATGGTAAACAGGTGAAACTTTGCCGTGCATCAAGCGCGGCGCACGTGTCACTTTGCCACCATACACCTCCCCAATGCATTGATGCCCCAAACAGACACCTAAAATGGGTGTGGCTGCGCCAAATTCACGTATAACGTCGCGAGAAATGCCGCTGTCATCTGGTGTCCCTGGGCCGGGACTAATGACAATGTGGTCTGGTTTTAATGCCCGTATTTCTTCTAGTGATACCTGATCGTTTCGGAAAACTTTTATCTCTTGGCCTAGTTCGCCCAGGTATTGCACCAGGTTGTAAGTAAAGGAGTCGTAGTTATCTATCACGACTATCATAGCTGCCTCTTTTTATGATTTGGGGAGTACCAACCCCATGATTTCTTTCATTTGGTCTACTTTGGGGTTGGCAACGGCCGCAGCCTGTTCTGCCCCTTTCGCCAACAAACGATCCAGTTCTGCCTTGTCGTTCATTAACTCATGATAGCGTTCGCGAATCGGCCGTAACGCCTCAATCACCACTTCCGCCACAGCCACCTTCAAATCGCCATACCCGCGCGCATTGGCAAAATCAGCCAACACCTCTTCCTGTGTCTTTTCTGTGACAGCCTGGTAAATACCCAGCAAATTATTCACGCCCGCCTTCTCCGGGTCATCAGAAAAGACAATTTCGCGGCCAGAATCGGTAACAGCCCGCTTAAATGAGCGCAAAATCTCCTTTGGCTCATCCAGCAGCCGAACAGCATGACCTCTTGTATTTGCCAGGCTCTTCGACATTTTGACAGTTGGGTTGTCCAAACCCATCACACGCGCGCCCACTTTGGGAATAACCGGCGTGGGAATGACAAAAAAGTCAGTGTTGTAAAGACTATTAAACCGTTGGGCAATGTCCCGTGTCAGCTCCACATGCTGCTTTTGATCTTCACCAACAGGCACTTCATTTGCATTGTAAAAGAGAATGTCGCCTGCCATCAACACAGGGTAATCCAGCAAACCGGTTAAAACACTTTCCTGTTTTGCCGCTTTATCTTTATATTGGGTCATCCTTTGCAGCCAACCCAAAGGCGTAATGCAGTTTAACAACCAGCACCCTTCCGCATGTGCCCGTACATGGCTTTGAATAAAAAGCGTACTTTTCTCCGGGTCAATGCCGCAGGCCAGCAAAATGGCGGCCAAAGAGCGCGTTTCATGCCGAAGCTGCTCCGGGTCTTGGGGAACTGTCAGGCTGTGCAGGTCTACGACACAAAAATAGTTGATGTTTTCATCCTGCCGGGCGACCCAATTTTTGAAAGCACCCAAATAATTTCCTAAATGCACATTACCAGTGGGCTGCACGCCGCTAAATACGATTTTCTTTTTCGTTGTCATATTGTTTACCTCAACTTAATTTCTTTCGGAAAGAGATCAAGAATTACGAATTACGAATCTTGCCACCTGCCACATTCCCATTCATGGTGGTC
>CAZRIB010000259.1:0-6116 GCA_964600035.1 uncultured Ardenticatenaceae bacterium
CACATTTTCATTCATCTGCTGGTGCGCCGCAAATGTGGGCGCAGGTGTAGGTGTAAAGGTAAACAGTACGCGTAATCCGAAGTCCGTACACCGTTTTCCGACGAAATGACCAGAGGTAGAGCGCACGGATTACGGATTACTGAATACGGGTATTAGCAGCCCATGAGTATACATATTTTGGTAAATGTGGCGAACGTGGACGAGAGATGGGAGGGCAGGTGTTGGGTTATCGTTGGCTTGGTGTTTGTAAACGGCCGTAACCCCACACACCGGCAGCCAGCACCAATAAACCGGCCAGCAGCCACACCCAAAAAGGCGTCGCGGTGCGGGGGGCAGGGAGTTGTGTTTGTGGGGAAGGCGTGGCTGTGGGGGGCCGGGTGGCGGATGGGGGAGCAGCAGTAGGCGCAGCGGCCGTTTGCACCAATGCAGGCACCCCCTCTGGCGATGCAGCAGCCCCCAGTGCCAACTGCACCATTTGACCGGCGGCCAATACCAGCCCCGGCGTGCTGTCTGTGGTGGGGTGTTCGCCCAAAGCCTGGTTAAATGACCGTGTGACCCGGTAGCGGCCCGGCGCAAGGGTGTCCAGGCAGTATGGCTCTGATTGGCCGTCTGTGATGTAGTTGGCGACAACGGCCGTTTCGTTGTAAATCGTTATCGCCACATGCGCTTGCAGCGGTTCCCCGGCTTCGTACACACCATTTTCGTTCTGGTCCAAAAACGCCAGCAAGCAAACACCCGTTGGCGGTGGCGGAACGGCCGTTGCCGGTGGTGGCGGCGGCGGAAATGTGGCTGTTGGTGAAGGCAGCGGCGTGGCTGTGGCTGGCGGTGTGCCATACCCCACAATCAACACATCTCCCGGCTGAATAAAGTCTGACTCGGTGAGATTGTTAAAATCCAGCAATTGTTGCACTATTAACTGGTGGCGGGCGGCAATTGCCCAAAGCGTATCGCCGGGCTGCACCTGGGCGTAAATGACACCGGCGGCATCTGGTGTGGCCGTTGGCAGCTCTTGTGCCAGCACGGATGCTGTCGTGGCGTAGACGACCATTATAAAGATGCCAAGGACGGCTTTTCGGGGCTGGCTAATTTTCTGAAAGCGGTACACGCCAATAATCTCCTGATGGTGTGCCATCTACGGCCGTTACCGGCAGGCGCACAATCGACGAATCATACACCCCAATAATAATCGCATAATCGTCTCGTTTCCATGAGGGCGGCAGTGGCAGCGTGCGCCGTTCATGCACCAGCAGGCCGGGATGCCACCAGTCGGCCAGCCATAAACCCTGCCCCGGCGGGGCATCTGCCTGGGCGGCCAACCCGTCGGGGCCAACAAGTTGGACAAATGCGGTCAAGGTGGGATCAACGGCCGTGTCTGCTCCCCAAACCATATCAACCTGTAAAACGCCATCGACTGCCACGGCGTTGGCTGCATACAACCAAAAGGTGTCGCCAATGCGGGCAATGGGCGACAAGGCGATGCCCGGCTGCACCAAATAGCGCGTGTAGAGTGGGTAAGGTTCCGGTTCCAAATCGCCGCGAGCAAGCGGGCCGCTTTCCACGTAAATGGTGGCTTCTGGCGGCAGGGCAGGCGGGATGAAGGCCAGTGTGTCATAGGGCCAGGCGTAAATTTGGGCACGGCCGTTGATGGCAGGCAGCCCTGTTTCCGGCGTGTATGTGGTCACGTTTGGGTTGGTGAGCAAAAAGGGAATGCTCGGCCAGCCTTCCATGTACCGCTTGTCCAGATAAACGGCCGTGTCTGGTAAGACGGCCGTTTCCCGGTTCACGCTTTCCGCCAGTTGGCGTGCCCCGGCTTCAAACAGGTAAGCCGTATCCGGCTGGTTGACATAATCGACGTAGTCACGAACTGTTAACAGCAAAGAACCAGAGAGCAGCCCCAAAACCAGCCCCGGACGCAGCCAGTCGGCCAAATGGCGGCTGGTGGCTATTTGGTGCAGGCCAATGGCAGGCAGAATGAGCACGGCGGGCAGAATGCCAGCCGCCCGCAGGAAGTGGGGAGTGTCTTCGGCAAGGATGGTTGCGCCGAGCATACTGCCGACCCACAGCAGGGTTAGGCCGGCGGCAGGCCGCCGCCAATGGCGAACAGCCCACCCTGTGCCGATGAGGAAGGGAGCGGCCATGAGCCAGTCGAACAGGGGACGGCCTGCCGGGTTGTGGCGCAGGATGTCGTCGCCCTGCCAAAGGAACATGCCGAGGGCGGCGGTGGTTTGGTGGAAGAGGGTAGGGAGTAAACGGCCGTTGTTGACTGTCGGGTTTAGAATGGAAACCTGCCCGGTTCGGCCCAGCAAAATGTCCGGGTTGTGCCAGCCCGCAACAAGCAAGGGTAACAGGGTAACGGCCGCTGCCAATGCAAACCACACACTGCCGCGCAGCCAATTTCGCCGACCGGTTAGCCACAGGTAAACGGCCGCCGCCGCCAGCAGCACGGGTGTCAGGCGGGCGGCCAGATAGGTGTAAAAACTCAATCCGTAGATGAGTCCGGCCAGTGCCCACAGCCATCTTTTTTGTCGCGTGTAGGCTTCTGTTGTCAGCCAAAAAGTGAGTGCCAGCATGGGCGCAAGCAGCACCACGCGCAGACCAATGCGGCTGAGGTGGACCGGCCAAAGGGTGAGTGCCCACAAGGTGGCGGCGAGCAGGGCTGTTTGTTTGCCAAACCAGCGGCGGGTGAGCAGGTAGGTGGGGATGGTGGTGAGTGTGCCGGTTACGGCCGTGCCGATGCGAACAGCCAGCGCGGTTGGCCCCAGCCATTTTATAAAGAAGGCAGCCAGGTAGATGAAGGCAGGTTCACGGCCGTTATTTGCTGTAAAAAAGATGGGATGATAGCCATTTAGAACGGCCAGCGCATCCAGGCCATTGATTGCTTCATCGCGGTACAGCCCCGGCGGCCAACTGCCAATGTGCCAAAAACGGAGCATTGCCGCCAGCAGCACAATTAGAAATAACAAAGCCCACTCCGAAGTGAATGGGCTGGCGTCTCTTTTTCGTCGTTTAGTCATGGGTTAGCGCGTTTGTCAAAGATGGGCAACTATAGCAAAATACAAACGGCCGTCAAAACGGAGAAGCGGGGTGGTTTGGTGACACTTAATCTCCAATCACCAATCCCCCAATTACCAATTACCAATTGCCAATTACTACTCAGTCAAGTGTTCTTTGATGGATACAAAGATTGGTTCAATCTCCGAGATTGAACCAATCTAATCCCTCATTTCACATGTGACTGAGTACTACCCCAAATTTCCAAGCTTCAAGGATTTTCGTAAATGATCAATGTCTTGATGTTGTCCAAAGCGTGCCTGGTGGGTACGTACCAGACCAAGCTGGAAGCCATTGCTGCCCATGATGACGTGAATCTGACGGTGATGGTGCCGCCAGTGTGGCAAGACCCGGCTGGCCCTGTTCAGTTGGAGCGGGCTTACACGCAGGGGTATCAACTGCTGGTCGAGCCGATTCGGTTTAACGGGCAATATCATCTGTTTTATTTTCCGACGTTGAAAAAGCGGCTGGCTGCCCTGAAGCCGGATGTGGTGCATATTGATGAAGAGCCGTACAACCTGGCGACGTGGCTGGCCATGCGGCAGGCGCGGGCTGTGGGGGCAAAGACGCTTTTCTTTAGCTGGCAGAATATCAACCGGCGTTATCCGCCGCCGTTTCGCTGGATGGAGCGGCAGGTGCTGGCCGGGGTGGATGCGGCGATTGTGGGCAACCGGGATGCGGCTGATGTGTGGCAGGCCAAGGGTTACCGGGGGCGGCTGGCCGTCATTCCGCAGTTTGGTGTTGACCCGGTTTTGTTTAAGCCGCCTGACCGGCGTGACCCGGGGCGTAGTTTTACGTTTGGGGTGGCGAACCGGCGGCTGGTTCCTGAGAAGGGGGTGGATTTGCTTTTGCGGGCGTTGGCGCAGGTGCCGGGTGTGTGGCGGTTGTTGGTGGCTGGTGATGGCCCGGAACGGCCGTATTTGCAGCAGCTTGCCGCACAACTTGGCATTGCCGACCGGGTGCAGTTCGACGGGGCAGTCGGTTCAGACCGGATGCCCGCCTTTTTGCAGGAATTGGACGTGCTGGTGCTGCCATCGCGCACTTTGCCAAACTGGAAAGAGCAGTTTGGCCGGGTTTTGATTGAAGCGATGGCGTGCGAGGTGGCTGTCGTTGGGTCTGATTCCGGTGAAATTCCGTATGTCATTGGGGATGCCGGGTTGGTTTTTCCAGAAGATGATGAAGCGGCTTTGGCGGCCCATTTGCAGGCGTTGATGACATCTGAAACGCTGCGGCAGACGTTGGGACAAAAAGGGCGAGAGCGCGTATTGGCACATTATACGCAGGCGCAAATTGCTGCCCAAACGGTGGCGCTGTATCGGGACATGATGGCTAATTGAGGTATACTCGCGGTTGGTGTTTGGAGATTCAGTAGATACAGAATTTGCCACGAATGACACAGATTTCACGAATTTAGAGCTGCTGAGATTGGTTATTGGAGATTAGGGATTGATTGTCACCGCCAAATCTCCAATCTCTAATCTCCAATCTCTAATCTTTTTTAGAAGTGGGAATTTATTATGAGTGAAGTTGTACCACCAGTAGGAAAGAAGGAACCGGGTGTGCAGGATGAGAAACGGCCGTCATCCCGGCGGGTGTCGCGGGTGATTGGCCTGATGCTCATTGGGTTGGCTGTGCTCATTGCCTGGGTGCTGCTGGTGGGCTATTTGGGGTGGCAAAAGGGACAGTCTGATTTGGTGACCCGGCAAGCTGCCCTGATGACTGAACAAATTGATAATCAACTGCAACTGGCGCAGGATGATATTGCGGCGGGGAAGGTTGAGCTGGCTAAACGCCGCCTTGAATGGGTGCTGGAACATGATGCCGGGAATGTTCGCGCGCAAACGATGCTTGATACGTTGATGGCTGGAGGTAGTGAAACGGCAACGGCCGTGCCGACGGCCGTAACCGCCGCCGCCCCAACAAACACACCCGAACCCACTCCTACGCCAGCCCCGCTTGGCAGCCCGGAAGCAGAGCTGCAGCGCATACGCCGTTTGGTCGTCGCCAAGGAATGGGAAGAGGTTATCACCGATTTGATGGCATTTCAGCGAGCATACCCCGCCTATGAACGGCGAGAAACAGACGAACTGCTGTTTAACGCCTATGTGGACTATGGCATTCAGCTTATGAATGGCCGCAAGGTAGAACAAGGTCTCTTTTACCTAAAACAGGCCGAAGCGATGGGTGACCTGCCTCAAGAAGCGCTGGATTACCGCACATGGGCAGAGCTGTATTTGCAGGGCATTTCTTTTTATGGTGTCAATTGGGATGTATCGGCCTATTATTTCCGCGACTTGTGTCTGGCAGCCCCGTTTTACCAAAATTCGTGCGACCGGTTGTTTGAGGTGCTGGTTGCCTTTGGTGATCAATATGCCGGGGCGATGGAGTGGTGTCCGGCACAGCAGTTGTATGAAGAAGCGCTGCGTTACGGCCGTACCGAAGCCTTGACAGAAAAAGCAAACCAGGCCGCCGAAACCTGTGCCCTGGCTACCCCCACACCCCCTTCCGCGCCTATCACCGATACAGTGCCTCTTTCTAATACAGTGCCATCCAACAGTTTTCTGAATGACAACCCATCTTTCTTGACCCCTACACCTACGCCTGAGCCTGTGCCCATCCCCTAAAACGAACCCCGCTTGCTTGTAAGGATAGCCAATGTTACGATCTTGCCTGCCCAAGTTGGCCGGGTGGTTACGGCCGTATCCATGCAAATGGCATACGGCTGAGGAAAGTCCGCACTCCACAGAGCATGGTGCCGGCTAACAGCCGGGCGGGGCGACCCGACGGCAAGTGCAACAGAGAGGTATATTGCCTGCCACACGGCAGGTGAGGGTGAAACGGCGGTGTAAGAGACCACCGGCAGCGGCAGTAATGTCGCTGGCCAGGCAAACCCCACCAGGAGCAAGGCCAAACAGGGCGGAATCGCCGCAAGGCGATACGGAGCTGCTCGTTCCGTCCGACGTCCGGGTAGGCTGCACGAGCATGTTGGCAACAACATGCCCAGATAGATGACCACCACCGCCATTTGGCGGAACAGAATGCGGCTTACAGGCCAACTTGGGCAT
>CAZRIB010000260.1:0-6076 GCA_964600035.1 uncultured Ardenticatenaceae bacterium
ACAAGTGGCAAGCCCATTGTGACTCTGGTAATATCTTTCAACAAGATTAGCAATTCTCAATTCTCAATTCTTAATTCACCATTTACCATTCACCAGGACATGACCCCATGCAGGACATTCAAACATTCACCCAAACAGTCATCGACAATATAGAGCGTGTCATCATTGGCAAACGCAGCACGCTGGAACTGCTAATGGTTGCGTTTCTGTGCGAAGGGCATGTTCTGCTGGAAGATGTGCCCGGTGTGGGCAAAACGATGTTGGCGCGTGCCTTTGCCGCCAGCATGGGTGTTACGTTCAAGCGGATGCAGTGTACGCCTGACCTTTTGCCAAATGATGTGACAGGTGTTTCTATTTTTGACCAGCAAAAACAGGCGTTTGTTTTTATTGAAGGGCCGGCATTTACCAATATTTTGCTGGCCGATGAAATTAACCGCGCCACGCCGCGCACGCAGTCGGCTTTGCTGGAGGCAATGGGAGAACGGCAGGTAACGGTGGATGGTGTGACGCATACCCTGAAACGGCCGTTTCTCGTCATGGCCACCCAAAACCCCATCGAATACGAAGGCACATTCCCCCTGCCAGAAGCCCAGCTAGACCGCTTCTTCATCAAACTATCACTGGGCTACCTGGACGAAGCAGGCGAAAACCAAATGCTCATCAACCTGGGGCGGCAGCACCCCATCGAAACATTACAGCCCGTTGTCGATGGCGGTCAGCTTCCTGCCCTGTCTCGCCAATTGTGGGATGTCCATGTCGATGAGACCATCCGCGAATACATTGTGCGGCTGGTTTTTGCCACCCGCCAGCACAAAGATTTGCTGCTGGGGGCCAGCCCGCGCGGCAGCCATGCCCTCTATCGCGGCATTCAGGCATACGCAGCCATGAACGGCCGTACCCACACCCTGCCCGACGACGTCAAAACCCTGGCCCCCTACATCCTGGGACACCGCTGCCTCATCCACCCGGAAAGCGCACTCCGCGGCCTGACAACACAACAAATCCTCCACGACATCATTCAGGAAACACCGCTCTCACTGGGCAAAAATAATGGAGAATGGAAAATTGATAATTGAGAATGGATGAATCTCCAATCTCCAATCTCCAATCTCTAATCTCTTTAATCTTTACTCTTTACTCTTTACTCTTTACTTTAACCTCCATGGGACGATATACCGGCTTAATTCTCATCATGCTCGCCATTGCGTTTTTGCTGCGCGTGGACTTTATCTTCTACGTGCTGTATATCGTCGTGGGACTGTTTTTGTGGAGCAGATGGGTCACTCCCCGGTCACTGAAGCATATCCGCACAGAACGCCTCTTTAGCCGCTATGCCTTTTGGGGCGAATTTATCCCCATTACCATCCGGGTCACCAACACCAGCCGCCTGCCCCTTCCCTGGCTGGAATTAACAGAAAGTACAGCTTTGGAACTGGCAACAGACCGCCCCAAAAGCGAAGTGATTGCCTTAAAGGGGCGCGGCAAAACAGATGTGGTGTACACGGTTCACGGCCGTCGCCGGGGCTACTACAAAATTGGCCCATTGCGGCTGGCAACCAGCGACCTGTTTGGGCTGGGCGAAGAAACAGTAGGGTTTGTCCCGGCAGATTATCTAACGGTTTATCCACGCATCTGGCCGCTGCACCAATTAGGACTGCCCTCACGCCTGCCCTTTGGCACAATTGCCAGCCACCAACGCCTGTTTGAAGACCCGGCGCGTCCGGCTGGTGTGCGTAACTACGAAAGCGGGGACTCGCTCCGCCGGATTAACTGGAAAGTCAGCGCCCATACGCGCACGCTGAAAGTGCGCACATTTCAACCGGCTATTTCACTGGAAACGGCCGTTCTCCTCAACCTGAACAGCCAGGAATACACCCCCAAAACCCTGCGCAACAACGTCGAATGGGCTGTGGAAACGGCCGCATCCCTCGCCTCACACCTCATCAACCAACGGCAGGCAGTTGGCCTGCTCACCAACGGGCTGGACCCCCTGGCCACCAGCAGCGCCACCTTTGATGAAGAAAGCGGCCGTTTGGAAATTGCCGCCAGCACAGACCACACCCATTCCCCGCCAGCCATCCCGCCGCGCACTGGCCGCCCCCATCTCATCAAAATTTTGGAACGCCTGGCACGCATCACCTTTCAGGAAAGCACGCCGCTGGCACAATGGGCTGTCTCTGCGGCCATGCCCTTAAGCTGGGGGGTCACCCTGCTCGTCATTACACCCAAAGGGGACGAAGCCACCTGCCAGACGCTGCACCAACTGCTCCGGCAGGGGTTTAACCCCGTGCTGATTGCCATTGAGCCAGACGGCCGTTTCGATCAGGTACGTGAACGCGCCCGCCAGCTAGGTTTTGCGGCCTACAACATCACCGAACCACACGATATGAACATCTGGCAGCAGCCGGTAAGGGGAACAGCATGACACTGGCAACCAACGACAACCGCGCCAGAATATCCCACGATATACAAGCCCAGGCCGCCGCATACATCTCAAGCAACTGGTCTCTGCGCATTGTCCAGCCCATTCTCATTGCCCTGTTTGTCACAGCCCAAATGAGCGGCATTCTGGTTGTAGTTCGTCAAATCATGCCCCAACCGCCCTGGCTGATATTGGCCCCCATCATTTTTGTCATTAGTCTGTTAAGTGTGTACACAACCATCTGGCTGTCTTTGCCCCAGCAACGGCCGTTAAACAAACTCGCCTACCGGAGCGCAGAATTCATCATCATTCTGCTCACCATGCGCCTTTTCACCTGGGTTGTTACAGGCAACTGGCCCCAGCCCGGACAAATTGCCCTTTATTTGCGCCATCCTCTCACATTTTTTGGCGGCACACTCTTCGTCTTTGGCATCATTTTTGTCTTTATCGGCTGGCAGCTTGCCAACTACCTCGGCGACATTTTCGGCCGTCTGGCCATAGACATGGCCGAAGCCGTTTACTACCTTCTGCCCCAAAAAGAGCGCAGTCCCGACAACAAGCCCATTATTATTTTTAGACATGCCATCACCCGCCAGCTTTTTAGCCAATGGGTCACAGGCGGGGTCATCCTCTCGCTCATGGCCGCCCTGTCCACTGTAGACCTGTCCACCTTCTCGTCCAAATCGCCCCTTTCTGTGGCGCGGCTTGGGCTGGAACCGGCCATGCTGCTGGCGCTGATTGGCTACTTTTTGGTGGGGCTGCTGCTGCTTAGCCAGGCGCGGCTGGCCGCTATGAAAGCCCGCTGGTTGATGGGGGGCACACAGCCGCAGCAGCAAGTGGACCGCATCTGGCAGAAAAATGCAGTTTGGCTGCTGGTCATTTTGGCCGCAGCCGCCTCTTTTTTGCCGATTGGGTCTACTTTTGCCATCAGCCGCATTTTGCAGGCTGTTATTTATGGCGTGACGGCATTTTTTGGCATTTTGGCGGTGTTGTTTGTCTCTTTGGTGACGCTTTTGTTTAGCCGGGCTGTGGATGTGCCGGTTACGCCGGAGGCAACGGCCGTTCCCTTGCCACCCGCCACACCGCCAGCCCTGCCCCCCGCTCCACCACCCAATGAAACATTAGGCATCATCGGCTCATCCGCTTTTTGGGCAATCGCCATTGTGGTTTCATTTTTAGCCATAAGCCTTATTTTGCGGGAACGCGGTGTGCGCTTGCAGCTTTCTCAGGCACAAACAGTTTGGGCGTGGCTAAAGGCGCACTTTTGGCAGTTATGGCGCACAACCCGGCGGCAGGCGCGGCAGTGGCAGCAGGCGGTGGTGCAGTGGCAAACAGAGCGAGAAATGGCGCAAAAAGAGAAAGGGAAACGGCCGTTTCGCTTTTTGCGCGTCAATGCCCTCTCCCCCCGCGAAAAAATCCAGTTTTTCTACCTGGCCACCTTGCGGCAAACAGCCCAACAAGGCAAAGCCCGCCGCCCAGGGGACACCCCACTGGAATTTGCCCAGGAAATTAAAGAAGCCTGGCCAGATGCAGGTGAAGAAGTGGATATTTTGACCAACGCCTTTATGCGTGCCCGCTACACACCAGAAGAAATTACCCCGGCAGACGTCCCCCCCATCAAAACGGTCTGGCAAACCATACGCCGCAAACTGCGCCGCAGCCGCTCATCCACCAATCTTTAATCGATTAATCATTAACCTGACGAAACGGCCGTGTTATAATCCACCGGTTTAGATTGATAACAAACAGGCAGGTATGCCCATGCAGCCTGCAATTCACTTTAAGGAGAAAAACATGACCAAACAATGGAATAGTCCCCCAGCCATGCAAATTGACACCACAAAAAGCTACACCGCCACCATCGAAACCAACAAAGGCAGCATCACCATTGAGCTGTTTGCCAAAGATGCCCCCAAAACAGTCAACAACTTCGTCTTTCTCAGCCGGGAAGGTTTTTACGACGGTGTTGCATTCCACCGCGTCATTCCCAACTTCGTTATCCAGGGCGGCGACCCCACAGGCACAGGGCGCGGCGGTCCGGGCTACCGCTTTGAAGATGAGCTGGTTGGCAACCCCAACAAACATGGTACAGGCGTGCTTTCTATGGCCAATGCCGGCCCCAACACCAACGGCAGCCAGTTCTTCATCACCCATTCGCCCCAACCCCATTTGGACGGGAAACACACCGTTTTTGGCAAAGTCACCAGCGGCATGGATGTGGTAAACGCCATCCGCCAGGGCGATGTGATGACCCGTGTCACCATTACAGAACAGTAAACAGTGAACAGGGTTCAGTAAACAGTAAGCAGTGTTCAGTAAACAGTATATGGAATACGGATACTGGATTACTGTCTGCTGAACACAACCATTTCCCACTATTGACCCAAGGAGTCTGTGAACCATGCCAAAGTTAGTGGAATGTGTACCCAATTTCAGCAACGGCCGTAACCCGGAAATCTACAACGCCATTGCCGAAACAATCCGCTCCGTACCAAACGCCCACGTTCTGGACGTGAGCGCAGACCCAGACCACAACCGCACAGTCATTACATTCGTAGGCGAACCAGACGCCGTCGAAGAGGCCGCCTATCGCGCCATTGCTCAGGCCGCAACCCTCATCAATCTGGACAATCACCAGGGCGAGCATCCCCGCATTGGGGCTACAGACGTGTGTCCATTCATCCCTATTCAAGGCATCACTGAAAAAGAGTGTGTGGAAATGGCGCACCGGCTGGGCAAACGTGTCGGTGAAGAGCTTGGCATTGCCGTTTATTTGTATGGCAGCGCCGCCACCCGCCCCGACCGGGAAAAACTGTCGGCCATTCGCAAGGGTGAGTATGAATTGTGGAAAGAGGAAGTCGCCACCAACCCAAACCGCCAGCCAGATTATGGCCCGGCTGAACCGAAACCATGGGGCGCAACAGTCATTGGCGTACGGCCGTTTCTCATCGCCTACAACATCTACCTCAACACAGAAGATGTCAACATCGCCGAAAAAATCGCCCGCGCCATCCGCTTTAGCAGCGGCGGCCTCCGTTTTGTGCAGGCCAAAGGCTTTCTGGTAGAAGGCAAAGCCCAGGTATCCATGAACCTGACCAACTTTGAAAAAACACCCATCTACCGCGTGCAAGAGATGGTAAGACGCGAAGCCGCCCGCTACGGCTGCACCATCACCAAAGCAGAACTCATCGGCCTGACCCCGCAAAAAGCCCTCATGGACACCGCCAAATGGTACTTACAGCTTGACGACATGAAAGACAACCAGGTGCTGGAATACCGTCTGGCTGAAACACAAAACGAACAACAAAAAGCGTCATTGTCTGACATAATTCCCCATGCCTTTTTACAGGCAACGGCCGCAAACACCCCAACACCCGGCGGGGGCGCAGTTGCCGCACTCGTAGGGGCACTCGGCGCAGCCCTGGCCGAAATGGTGGCCGGATTAACCATGGGGCGCAAAAAGTACGCCGACGTACAGGCCGAAGCCGCCGCCGTGCTGCAAGATGCCGCCGATTTGCGCCAGGAGCTGACTCAGGCCATCACCGAAGATGTGGTGGCATTTCAGCAAGTGATGGCAGCGTGGCAAAACAAATCGCTTCCCGCCGAAGAACGGGCAACCCAAATTGAGCAGGCAACCATTGGCGCAGGTGAAGT